>DNUI01000160.1 GCA_003508565.1 Syntrophaceae bacterium | reverse complement strand
TGGTCTTTCAGATAAGGATCTACGGGGATTACGAGGGGGAGGCGGATCCGTTCTCTCATCCGGGAAGTATCTTCCATAGCTATTTCTCATTATATGTACTGAGACCTTTGCATAACACACGTTTTGTCATTTCGACCGCAGGGAGAAATCTTGTAAGCCATTGATATATCATAAGATTGTCACGTCGCTACGCTCCTCACAATGACACGATGTGTAATCTTGCAAAGGTCTCGTACTGTCATTACCTGGTTATCGACCGGGACGACATCCGGCATGGAGACAAGGACGATTTTCATAACGCCGATTTTCGTTCCATGAGTGTATGCGCCTCGGCGATGAGACCGGTGAGGGTGAAACTCTCGCTTTCATAGTCTGGTTCAAGCGTGCCGGCCAATGTAATCGCAATATCATTTTTGTCGCAGGTGTTAAATAAAAACTTTCCCGGTGGAAAAAGTTTGCCTGTATTCCTTATGAGTACGATCTTGATTGGAGCATTACAGAACTTCGCGATTCGGAATGCGCCTTTGTCAAACGGCCCTATCAGGCCGCTCCAGCTCCTGGTCCCCTCGGGAAATATGAAGAGGTTCCCCCCTCCGGATAGATACTCCTTTATGTTCTTAATCTGGTCAAACATGTCTTGCGCAAACGGCCCCTCCGTTGAGGAAGGGATATAGCCGGATGTTTTCAGTATCCATCCGAACACGGGAAGTTTGAAATAATCACTTCTGACGATAGTTTTTTGTTTTTCAAGAAGTGAGACGAAAAGAATGGGATCGAGGAAAGAGAGATGGTTGGCGATGATGATGGAAGAACGGAGTGTTTTTACCTCATCCGAAATATGCCATTTTACTTTGGGAACGATGGTTCGTAAAAGGACGAAAAAAAGCCGGTGGAGCCGGTGGTTCAGTTTTTGAAACGCATCTTCGCGACGGGGTGAGAAAAAGAAGGCGTACAGATAGAAGGGTGAAAACATCACGAAGAAACCTATGATGTAGTATGCCCATAGGGTAACGGTGATGATGAAATCCTTGACGGATTTCAAGGGAGTAGAGGAGTTGGTATGTGTGCCGTGTATAGTCATAACGAGATTTTTGAAAAACTCCTGCTTCGTCATTTCGACCGAGAGACTGTGTCGTAATAGCGAAAAATGTCATTCCGAACGCATGTGAGGAATCTTAAGATATTAATATTATTAGTTATAAAGATTTCTCCCTTTGGTCGAAATGACAGTAAAATGAATTATGACACAGTCTCCGAAGGGAGAAATCTTATAAAATCAAGATATATTTTTCAGGCATCAAACCATCTTTTTTATAATGAGACTCGTATTCACGCCGCCGAAGGCAAAATTTTGGACGGTAGCTATCTTGATTGGCTGTTCTCTTAGGGAAACCACATGATTGATCATGGCACACCGCTCGTCGATTTCTTCCAGGTTCAGAGTCGGCGGGATGCATCGTTCCTCCATCAGATATACCGCAATGATGGTCTCGATGGCGCCGCATGAACCCATGGTATGCCCCATGTACCCTTTCAATCCGACAACGGCAGGCAGCTCCCCATATACATCATAGATAGCATGCGCTTCAATCACATCGCCCATCTTGGTCCCCGTCGCATGGGCGCTTATGAAGTCCACCTCATCGGGATTGATCTTTGCGTCTTTCAATGCGATCCGGATGGTTTCTCTGATACCGCTGAGATTCGGCAGGATCAGGTCGCCGCCGTTGTTGTTGCAGGCAAATCCGATTACTTCCGCGAGTATCGGTGCGCCTCTTTGGCGGGCAAATTCGTACTCCTCCAGCATGACGGCTCCAGCTCCCTCTCCCACAACCAATCCATCCCTCTTTACGTCGAAAGGGCGGGGTGTGAGATTGGGTGTGTCATTGAAGGCCGTTGAGCAGGCTAACAGATTATCGAACACGGCGACAGTAGTCGTATCATATTCATCAGCCCCGCCGCACAGCATCGCGTCCTGCATTCCGTATTTGACTGCTTCATAACCATAACCGATGGACTGGCTGCTCGTCGTGCATGCGGTGGATGATGAGATCACGCGGCCTGTAATGCCGAACATCTTGGTAATATTGACGGCGGTCGTGTGCACCATCGATTTCAGGTAATCGACGGCGCCGATAGTGGAAAACGAGCTTCCGGATGCGCCAAAAAAAGTTCTGTAAATATCCCGCTGCACAGTAGGGCTTCCATGGGTTGAACCGAAGGCGACACCCATACGGCCGGAGGTGACAAAAGTTTGATCCAGACCGGAGCTTTCAATCACTTCTTTCGCAACTTGGCATGCATAATAGGCGACAGGCCCCATGGTTTTTCTGTGTTGGCGCTTGAAATCGTATGTCACCGGATAGTCGACGGTTCCAAAAACTTTGGAGTGGATATAGGAAGACAACAGGCCGTCTTCCCGCAGAGTCTTCACTCCGGAAATCCCATGTTCCAGACTGTGGAGAATCTCCGCTTTCGTGCGGCCTATGGGGGTGATGGCAGAGCATGCTGTGATGACGACTCTTCTTTCCATGCAGTATCCCGTTTTCAGTTTGCAGGTCTCACGCTGGCCAGTGACTCAATATAGTCACAGATCTGATTGATTGTCCGGATATCCATAGCCCTTTTCTTTTCCTCCTGGGTCAGCTCAGAGCCGAGCAAATTCTCGATCTTGATGAGGAGTTCTATGGCATCTATGCTGTCAAATCCGTGCTTCTCTCTCAGGTTGTCATCCAATCCCGGATTTTCAATCTCAAATTCCTTTCGGAAAAATTGGAGGATTTGCGTTATGATCTCGTCACGTGTCATATATCGTACCGAATACTCCGGAAATATTATTTATCGTTTTATACAGGTCATCGTGGAAAGTTGTCCCAAAGATGAACCGTCTTCCGGTCTATGGCTACAGGCTTTCCCGAAGAATTAAGAGCGCAATGTTTCGTAAATCCTTTGCAAATGATTTCCCCGGTTTCGCCATGGGTAATTATATACTCGAAACGCAGTTTCACCCGTTCAAGTTCTGCCGGTCTCGTAT
>DNUI01000198.1:3217-5262 GCA_003508565.1 Syntrophaceae bacterium | reverse complement strand
GGGCGGACATGCAGCCACGCCCCAGAACGTGAAAGATCCCATTCTTGCTTCGTCCTATTTGGTAAACCTTCTCCAGAGCATCATAAGTCGTGATGTTAATCCGACGCAGGCAGCGGTGGTCAGTGTCACCGAAATACACGGCGGCACCTCCTACAATATAATTCCCGATGTAGTAAAGCTTCGGGGTACGACGCGCCATTTCCTCTCCTCTGTACAGGATAGAGTCGAGTCGCGCATGAGAGAAATATGTGCGGGTGTGTCCGCTTCCTTTGGTGTAACTATGAATATCGTATATGAGCGGCGTTACCCCACGCTGGTGAACACAGATCAGGAAACGGATGAGGCGGTCCGGGCGGCAATTTTAGTATCGGGTGGCGACAAAGTCTTTGCCGATATAACTCCGGTCATGACATCGGAGGATTTTGCCTTTTTGCTGAAAGAGAAACCGGGCGCGTACATGGGGATCGGCGGCGGTAAACCCAGAGAACACGGCCTGCTACACCAGGCATTGTATGACTTTAACGACCGCATACTACCTGTAGGTGCCAGCTACTGGGCGGCTCTTGCGGAGACACTGTTGCCAAAATGACGTATCAACAACCCTGAACACTATTTTGGATACTCTTCTCCTGCCTTTATTTCCATGCCCCTATACAATACCTCGAGAGATTTTTTCCCATACCGAACCAATAGCCTTGCCTATGGGCGAATAACGCTGGGTTTGCTTCTTCAAAAGTCGGCGTCACTGCCTTAAGTAAAGAATCTTCTGAAACCATTCTGCGAGTCCTCAACAAATCATGGCAGATTTGAGTGATGACTGGGTCACCGGATACTACCATGATGCATGCCAGGATTTTCTCTGGAAAATGAATCCTCTCAGGAAAAATATGACAATATGTAGTATCAATTCTTGACTTTAACCACTATATATTGTAGTAACTCAACACGAGACTTCCACACCGGATGTTGAAGCGGATATCTTTATTGTGTTGCACGTGCCTGGTCATTTCTGAGTCTGAAAAAGAGGAGGCTGTTGGACAGAAGAAGCTTTCTAATAAAGGGCGCCTTGCTGCTGGGAGGTTATCTTTCAGGCCTCAGTGGTTTCACGAAAGCCTTTGCCTTCGAGAAACAAACCATTCCCTGTTCCCTGAAGCCGTCCATTGCACTGATTATCGATGATATCGGGCTCAGCACGTCCCAGGCCAGTCAGTTTTTTACATTGAAAATCCCCCTGACCTTTGCGGTTCTCCCCCGGTTGAGATATTCCAAAATTCTAGCCAAAGAAATCAATGACTGCGGACAGGAGGTCATGCTTCACCAGCCCATGGAGCCCGATGATCCAAGACTTGACCCTGGTCCGGGAGCCCTGTATACAGGAGACGATCCGGACAAGATAAACAAAATCATAGAAGAAAATATTTCCGGACTGCCCTTTGCGACGGGAATCAACAATCACATGGGATCAAGGTTTACGGGATCGCGGGAAAAAATGACGGAAACCCTCAGGGTTATTAAAGACAGCGGAATGTTTTTCGTAGACAGCCGTACTTCACAGCATTCAAAGGCATACAGGATTGCCAGAACACTGAATATGTCTGCGGCATACAGACACATTTTTCTTGACAACATTCTCTCCGAACCAGCCATCCTTTTGCAATTGCGCAAATTAAAGCAATGTGCACTGCATTACGGAACGGCTGTCGGCATTGGCCACCCGTTCCCAGACACGGCAAGTGCCATCAAGCTCTTTATAGAGGAAATGAAATACTCAAGAGTTTCATTTGTTCATGTATCAAAAGTGCTCAACAATTGAAAAATGTATAGCATGAAGATGATTACATGTCACGGGAATGCATCGCATCTTTCAATAGCTCATCCCTGATTGCCAGACCTATCTTCTCAAGGATATAGGGTTTTTTGACATAGGCGCCGGCTCCTATTGCATGGACCTTTTTTACCCGATCCGTCTCGGAAAAACCGCTGACGATGATAGCTTTTTGAGCAGGGTTAATTTGAAGGATCCGCCGGAAGGTTTCCAGGCCGTC
>DNUI01000198.1:0-3186 GCA_003508565.1 Syntrophaceae bacterium | reverse complement strand
GTGAACCTTGTAGCCGAGCCTCGTCAGCATGGTAGTAGCCACTTCTCGCTGTTCCTTCACGTCATCCACTACGAGAATCAACTGACCCCTTCCCATGTAGTGCTCGAGAGATATGGCTGGTTGAGGCATCGCCAGGTCTTCTCTCGTTGCCGGGAAGTAAATTGTAAAAGTGCTCCCCGTGCTATCATTGCTTTGCACATCAATGTATCCGTCATGATCCTTCACCGTTCCCCATACAACGGTTAATCCAAGACCGGTTCCGCTCCTTCCCATAACCTTCTTTGTGTAGAACGGTTCAAAAATCTTATCAATTTCCGTGGCCGAGATACCCTTTCCAGTGTCGGATATGGTCAACACGACATAATCCCCTTCGCGCACATCATCATAGCCACGGATTGGTTTGTCAAGGTAGCGATTTTCCGTCCGGATCGTCACATTTCCCCCGTCCGATATGGCTTCTGCCGCATTTGATACCAGGTTCATCAGTGTTTTTTCTAAATGAACCGGGGAACCCTTTATATTTAATAGATCTTCCTCAAGTTGAGTCTTAATAGTCACATAGTGATGATATGCTTTTACCTTTTCGAAGTCTGGAGTCTTTAGATAGTTGGAGATTACGGTATTCAGATTGATAACCTCGGAGACTGCCACACCCCTTCTGGCCAATGTCAGCAGATCCTGAATAATGGCGGCTGCTCTTTGGCTGGAGTTCAGCATACTGTCAATATATCGTCTTAGTTTATCCCCTTGGGGGATTTGTTCCCGAAGCAGTTCCGAATATCCAACAAGAACGCCGAGTACATTGTTTAAATCATGAGCAACACCTCCTGCCAGGGATCCCAAGGCCTCCATTTTCTCAGCCCTGCGCAATCGTTCCTCAAGTCTTCGGCGTTCCCTGTCGATCTTTTTTCGTTCTGTAATATCCCGGGAGGCGCCATGGAAACCTGCGATATTACCTTCATCATCACGAATAGCGCTTATCACACTTTCGTGCCACACCGTAGAGCCATCTTTATGGTAATACTCCAGTTCAATTGTTATGGTTCTCTCCGGATCGACACCATTCTCACGATCAAATTGGAGTTCGACGTTGATTCTTTCCTGAATGTTTTTTAATGATTCAGGAGTAATCCTTTCAACGATAGACTGTTTCTTTCGCTCTTCCGGAGTAAAGCCAAGGGCTTTTGAAACAGAAGGACTCACATAGAGTACGTTAAAATTGGAATCGAGTGTCCAAATGACATCAGTCATTCTTTCTGTAATAAATCTGAAGTTCTCCTCACTTTTGAGCAAAGCCTCTTCTGCCTGCTTACGATCGGTGTTATCACGGATACACTCTATGGCAGCATAAATCTCGCCTTTGGAATCATGTAACACGGAAGCTGTTGCCGAGAGATGGATATTGCCCGGCGGTAAATTTGGCGTGAAGGCTTCACCGAAAATTTTGTCACCCTGCCTCTGGATTGCCGTATAATGTTTTTCCATCTCCGGATTCGGATGAAGAGCAAAATCAATCAGAAGAGGTCTTCTCTCGCCATAGAAGGGGAGGGCATATTCGTAGTTACCTTTGCCGAGCATTTTTTCGGCCTTTATCCCCGTCATCCCTTCCATTGCCCTGTTCCATGCGATAATCTTACCATTCTTGTCAATGACAAGCGTCGCGTCAGGCAGGAATTCTATGATTTCAGAAAGCAGCCTCTGGGATTCCCTCAACTCGTCTTCCGCCCGCTTGCGTTCGGTTACATCACGAAAGCTCCAGACCCTCCCAATAATCTCATCCCCCATTTTCTGCGGTTGCGAGTATCGTTCAAATATCCGACCGTCTCCAAACTCCAGCATATCAATACTCTCTGACTCCGGACGAGAGTAGAGATAGTGTACTTTCTCAATAAAACTTTCAGGATCTTTCAGCTGACCCACCACAAAGGCCAATAATGTATTATCATCTCTCGAAGTTGCCAGCGATTCAGGAATGCCCCACATTGACAGGAATTTATTATTAACGCTTAACACATGAGCATCTTTACCAACGACGAGAATGCCGTCATTGGTGGATTCCAAGGTAGCGGATAGAAGGGAAACAGATTGTCGCAGCATTTCATCTGTGCGTTTACGCTCCGTAATATCACTGATAAAATTGAGCGTAGCCGGTTTTCCCTTCCATGAAATGAGGGCCGCATGGATCTCCACCCATTTCACGGTTCCATCCTTCGCAACGACCCTAAACGAATAGATAGGAATAGTATCTTCACCTCGTATTCTTTTCATGTGGCGTTCGAATACCATGTCGCGATCATCAGGGTAGATAAACTCTATAAAAGGTTTTGAAGCTATTATTTCTTCAGGATAGCCCATAATATCTAGTGTTGCACGATTGACAAATTTGATCATTCCGTCCTGGGCAACAAAAATCGATTCTCCCGCATTTTCCACAACGAGACGATACTTTTCCTCGCTCTCGATGAGTTCTTTTTCTGCCTTCTTGCGGTCTGTCATGTCTTCAAGGGTTTCTACCGCGCCAATCAGATTTCCTTTTGTGTCCCGAATGGCCGCTGCCGTAAATCGAAGCCATTTTCCTCCGTTTCCAAGATCCGGGAAAAAATCTAGTGCCTCATACGCTTCTTCCAGCAAATCCGATTTTTTGTACTTTTCCCCATACCACTCAGGAATTTTATCAAAATCTTCATCTACCAGTATATCTGCCATGCAAGGCCGTTCCCCCCGATAAAAGGCCCTCCACTGATCGCGGGTACCAACCACCTCCTGAGCCTTGATCTGGTTTAGTTCTTCCAATGCGCGGTCCCAGTAAATTATCCTGTGGTCTTTTCCGATCATGAAGGTGGATATGGGGGAACCATGGACAATGCTCCGCAGAGTGTCTTCGCTCTCCTTGAGCGCCGATTCTGCTCGCTTTCGTTCAGTAATATCGCGTCCGATTCCATATCGGCCGATGGGCTGATTGTTGTTGTCACGCAGGGTGGTTACATTAAATTCCACAGGAATCCTGCTGCCGCTTTTATGGATAATTTCAATTTCATAGGGGACGCCTTTCTCTCCTTTAACTCCTCGCTTAAATTGCGTAATGGCTGTTTCCGCGGATTCAGGAGGAATAACAGTGGTGAACGGCCGGCCAATCAATGCAGAAGCGCTACGTCCTGTAACCAGCTCAAAGCGCGGGTTTATATA
>DNUI01000034.1 GCA_003508565.1 Syntrophaceae bacterium | reverse complement strand
GTAAAATTGAATATCGATGAAAATCCCCTCACGGCATCAAAATATGATATCCGGAATATTCCGACGATTCTATTGTTTAAGGATGGGAATCTGGTCAACAGATTGGTTGGCGTCCTGCGTGAAGAGGAAATCGAACAGCATCTTCTCTTTATTGTAAAGTCAAATTAAATGACCAAGACGAAATGGTCCCTCGTCATTTCGAGTTAACCCTCAATTGCCTTTTTTCAACAATCCTGCCTTCACGGACGGCTGAAAAGCAACACAAACTGCTCAAAGAGGTCTTTCTGAAAGTGCCCCAGCATTTCTTCCTTCATTAATTTAAGGGCGTTGAAAGAATCCATTTTTTTCCGGTAAGGACGCTCTGAAGTCAGCGCGTCAAACACATCGGCGATGGAGCATATCTTCCCGTAGAGATGGATATCCTCCCCTCTGAGTTTGTTGGGATATCCCGCACCGTTAAACCGCTCATGATGCTGCATGACTATTTTTTTACTCTCATTGGTCACTTGATTGGTGTCCAGCAGGATTTTGTGCCCCATAACGGGGTGCTTCCGCATCTGTTCCATTTCGTCATCGGTCAGCACACCCGGCTTATTAATAATTGCCGGATCCACATACACCTTCCCCAGATCATGGAGAAAAAAACCAGCCCCCAGTTCATACATATCATGGGCCATAGATTTCCTGAAAAGTGCCTTGGCGAGCATAATAGACAGGAAACCTACATTGACACAATGGGTATAGGTATTAAAATCATGGGATGTGATATTCATCAAGTAATATGATGTATCGTCGTCCGTGAGAATCAAATCAACAACTTCTGCAACACCTTTTTTCACATCACGGATATTTTCGGCACTCGGATTATCCAGCAGGTTACTGATCATGAGGATGGAATGCTTTTGGACGGCTTTCGCTTTTTGTTGGGCAGGTAATTTTTTATCGTGAATCGCCTCGCTCAGTTCATCGGGCACGACGGTTGTGGGGTGGGTGTTTACCGTGCCTTCAGATTGAGGCGTGCAACGTTTTCGATCTGCTTTCGCAACCCTGCTTTTACTGGTATCAATGATGACTTCCTTCAAGCCGTAATCACGGATTGTTTGGATTTGATCCTTCTTCTTTATGGAAAACTCATTTGTTACAAAGGGGTGCTTAAACCACGATGTCGGTAAAATGACATACATGCCGATCTTCAGGTCATCTATCTTAACGTTTATCTCCATAGTGGTAAAATTGGAAACGATCCCCCCAAAGGATTGGTACCTACACATCCTTGTATCGGTATATCTCTCCAATTACCTGAGCATTTTTTCCCTTTTCTGCAGCTGCACCTCCAAACTTTTTAAAAGCTGAATATCGTTTTTAAGTTGCTCACTTTCCTGAACTAATTTCGCTGTTTCTTCCAGCAAACGCCGGTTGTCCTTCTTTAATAGTTCGTTCTCCTTAAGAAGTTTGGCTTTATCTGCGTGGAACTTTTCTTCCGATGACTGCAGCTTATCCATAAGACGAAGCATCGTTTCGGAGCTATTTCGCCATGTGCTGCCGGGATATTTGATCAGCAACTCATTAAATGCCTCTCTGGCTTTTGCGTAATCGGCGGATTTCTCATTGCTTCCCAAATATGACAAACCTTTATTAAAGATAACCGAATCGGAGAGGGGTTCAGTGACCGCACTTTTTTCAATGACCGTTGGGGAAGTCACCGGAGCCGGAGCCGGAGGCGAAGATGCACACGCCCATAAGAAAAAGATGATCAATAACACTAAATAGTTATGATACTTTTTCCACATTTTCCTGTTTGACATAGTTGCTTCCCGGTAACGTCTTCGCATATTCCTTCAACTCCGCAGCTTTTTGTGCCATTTCCAAAGGACCCTGATAATGTGTCCCGTCGTCGGTGACTATCGCGATCGTCACGGTTATGAGGGGAAACCTCTGCTGATTCCCTTGCCTGTCTTTCCCGATGATGAATCCCTTTTGCCTGTCTTTCTCACTATAGAACCTCACGATACGACGATCGAACTCATCGACAATCTTCTGACACATCTGGTCTGTTTTTCCCGGGTCGGAAATAATGATGAAATCATCCCCACCAACATGACCTACAAAGTCACCTCCATTTTCTGTCATCGGCACATGACTAATCAGGATATTTCCCACCTCCTTAATGACCTCGCTGCCCCATGCATACCCGTATTTGTCAGCGAAAGGCTTGAAATTATCGAGATCAACATGGCAGAGGGAAAACTGCTTTTTTTTTGTAAAGCGCCTTTCAATTTCCTTTTCAATCGCCAGATTTCCCGGTAAACCGGTGAGAGGACTGGCATCAAGGAGAAGAGTTTCCAGAACCTTGAGGCGTTCCGTCATGAAACCAAAAGCTTCGGCGAGGCTGCCTATCTCATCCTTACGATTAATATTCAAATTGTAATCAAACTGTCCCTCGGCAATCAAACCCGTTGCTTTTTCAAGTTCTTTGAGAGGTTTGGAAATAGTATATGTAATGATAAGAGCCAATGCTAATCCCACCAAAAGGCTTATTACCGTCAAGGTTATCGTCATCCGTGAAGCTTGTATGCCCCGCATTTTAATGAGGTTCATTCTTGTGTCGATATTCTCTTCGGCCTTCATGCGGATTTCACGTAAAGACGTGGCTATTTCTTCAATCGTTTTTTGAGACTCTGTTTCAGAAAGCTTCACGGCTTCCTCAACCCGATTGTCCTGAATCAGCTCCATCTCTTGACGAAAGAGTTCATCATATCGGTTATGCAGTATCAACAATCGCGACAACGTTGCCGATATTCCGGGAATATTAATTTTTATGGAATTTTTGAGGCTATTATTAAATTCCTCGCTTCGCGACCAGAAGAGCTCTGCTATGGATTGATCCTTAAGAATAAGATATTTCTTCTCAGCCGCCTCCTGTGCGACCAGTGTATCCACCATGTTCTTGCTGATATCGGTAACGAAAAAATCCTGATCAATAATAGTATACGCCAATTCATTCAGGTTCTGCAGGCTGTAAATCGCGTAGACGCTTGCTATTATGGCAATTGCGGCCATTGCCAGGTAGCTCATAAGCATCTTTCGGCTAATTGTCAGTTTCATTCCTTTTGCCTGATAACCGGTCAAATATCAAGGATGTAAGTACCACATCATAGTAATTTCCGCAAAGTATAAAAAGTAAATTTTCTCATTTTTACCGAATGTTTATTGCCCCCTTTGTCATCTTTTGGTATATTACCAACAAGAGCCCTTTGAAAATTTATCTTCCGCATCATTCATGTGAAACTTTTCCTCGCTGCTCCATGGCAAACGGGAATCCATACACCGCCCTGGATCACAA
>DNUI01000168.1 GCA_003508565.1 Syntrophaceae bacterium | reverse complement strand
TTTTTCTCCCTCCTGTAGTTCGCATAATCTGATAAAATATTTATCACTCAATAATCCCCTCATAAAATCGAGGACTGTTAGTGCCGAAAATGCATGACTTTGAACTATACTACACACTAGTAATACCCCACCGTGTGTTGCAAATATTTCATTGACACACGAGACCAC
This sequence comes from Syntrophaceae bacterium, assembly GCA_003508565.1. Classification (GTDB taxonomy): domain Bacteria; phylum Desulfobacterota; class Syntrophia; order Syntrophales; family UBA2185; genus UBA2185. The sequence goes on along the minus strand of DNUI01000168.1, from coordinate 4,190 downwards.
GTTTTCTTATACTTCCACAAACAAAAAAGGAGTTATTATCTGATGAAAAAATTAATTCTTTTTCTTTTGCTTGTAATAGTTACATTTCCGGCAGGAGCACAGGGACAGGGTGCAAGGGTAAAACGTGAAGCCGACACGAACGCATCAGCAGTGCCACGGGAGCGTACCGTTCATGAACGGGCCGGTGGCCTGGTGCTGACGCAAGAGGAACTCCAGCTTTTTGAAAAAGGTGAAAAGGTGCGGCTTGAGGTTAAAAAGTCACAGGCAAATCAAACTATAAACATCACCTGGATCTCCGACAACCCCAGAGTAGCCCTCGTGGATTCAATGGGCAATGTGTCCCCCATTGGGTTGGGCCGGACCATCGTGCGCGCAAAAGCAGCTGACGGCACAAAATCAAACGATTGCAAGGTAACCGTTTCAAAACCAAACAATTGGGGAAGTCGTACCGGACGTGACCACATGGTTGCGCAAAATGACTGGATTTATTTTGCCAATAGAGCCGACAGCAACAAACTCTACAAGATTTTAATCAATGGCCAAAACCTGACCCGTTTATCAGACGATGTACCCGCATACCTGAACGTCACCGGTCGCTGGATTTATTATTACAACACTAATGAAAAAACACGGCCGGGAATGTATAAGATTTCCATTGATGGGAAAATGCGAACAATGATCAACGATAAGGATTACGTGCAATCCCTGTGGGTAAGCAAAGATGGTTATGCTTTTTATCTGAATGGTGAAGGAGACGTATCTTCGCTATCTACGTCCCGGGCCGGCGCAACCATTCGAAAGCAATTTGATGATAAACCCGTGTATTCTTTTGCCGTGAACGACAATTTTATCGTATACAATCGCCACTGGCAAGATATCCCGCAGCCCCAAGGCGGTGGGGGGTTATTCTTATACAACCAGAAAGCAAAAAAGATCGAACACTATATATCGGTAAGTACCATCACCTCGAATATTATTATTGACGAACCAAATAATACAGCCTATTTCTGTGCGTATATTGACAAAAGCCTCGTTTCTGTTCAAACAGGGCCTGACATATTTGCAGACATATTCAAGGACAAAAATAAACACCCAACCGGCTGGTTCAAGTTTGATTTGTCAAAAGAAGATCCTCAAGCAGAAGCAATGAAAAAGGTGAGGGACATGAGCCAATCGGGCAAAAACCAATCCCCCGTGGCTTCCAAAATAAGCGAAAAATATAAGAGATTGGCTAAATTCCCGTTATCCGAAGGTGACTCTGTCGTATGGGTAGTGAATGGCTGGATTTATTTTACACGTGATTATATGCTCCGCCGGATTAATACCAGTGGAAAACTTGATCAGTCCGTGTTTGGGTATTCTAAGTTTTCCGACATAGGAACAGGTGGTGATTATCTCTTTTACTGGACTTCTGAAAACAGACTGTTCAGGACACTCAAAGATGGCCGAAATGCTCTCGAGATTAACGTAAAACCTCTTTAGTCTCTACGAGTATCACCGAGTACTAGCCGGAGTAATAACAAGACAACCATGACTATGAGCATAAAGGAAGATACCCTATGAACCTTGTTGCACTTGCCGATGAAAATCTGAAAAGATTTGGCGAATATCCGTTTCTCATCTTTGAGGATGCGGCCTTTACAAGCAAACAGATACTCCAGTATGCCGACAGGCTGGCACGAGGTTTGAGTAAACTCATGGTTAAAAAGGGTGATCATGTGGTGGTTATGCTGCCCAATTGCCTGGAAGTTATTATCAGTTATCAGGGTATTCTCAGGTGCGGAGCCGTCATCGTTCCTCTCATTCCCCTGATGAATGAAAAGGAATTGTCGCACGTCATCATCAACTGTGAAGCCGTTGCGATGATTACAACGAGGGACATTTTTCAAAAAAATGAACCCATACTGCAAGCGCTTGAGGGCTTGAAACACGTGATCCTGCTGGATGATGACACTCCGGAGGGGACCATTTCTTTTCCGTCGCTTATCAGGGATCATTCTGAGGATATGTCTCTTCCCGCCATTGGAGAGGAAGATTCGGCAGTGATACTGTACACGGCGGGCACCACGTCAACTCCCAAGGGAGTGATCCTGACTCATTGGAACCTGTATTCCAACGCCGTGAACGCTTCCCGCGCCCACGGAACGCAGAAGACGGACATCACCCTGGTTGCATTGCCCCTATCACACTCTTTTGGGATTACATCCATGAATAAGGCATACAAGTATGGGAACCTCCACGTCTTGATGCGGAAATTTCACGCTGAAGAGGCATTCAACCTGATTGAGAAATACAGAGTGACCAATATGCCCGGTGTTCCCGCAATGTTCATCACCATGCTGAACAGTCCCGATGCGGACAAATATGATGTAACGTCGTTAAAGAGCTGTCTCAGCGGCGCCGCGCCGTTTCCCGTGGCAAGTCTCCTCGCCTTTCAAAAGAGATTCAACTGCACCGTCTTTGAGGCCTACGGCCTATCCGAAGCCTCACCTGCGGTCAGCACCAACCATCACAACCGTCCGTCGAAGCCTGGTTCTGTCGGTCAGCCCATCCCCGAAGTTGAAGTGCGCATCGTGGATGATCAGGATCAGGATGTCCCCCAGGGAGAACTGGGGGAGTTGCTCGTCAGAGGGCCTAATGTTTCGTCGGGCTATTACAAGCTGCCGGAAGAAACGGCGAAGACGTTCAGAAACGGATGGCTGCACACCGGCGACATGGCGAGAATGGACAAGGATGGTTATCTCTTTATCGTGGAAAGAAAGAAAGACCTGATCATCCGTGGAGGTTTCAATATCTACCCCCGGGATATTGAAGAGATTATGTACCAGCAGCCGGCCGTGAAAGATGCAGTGGCCATCGGCGTTTCCGATCCTGTCATGGGAGAAGAGGTCAAAGTATACGTCGTCCTGAAAGAAGGCAAGACGGCATCCGCGGAAGCGCTGCTAATTCACTGTCAAAACGGCCTCGCCAAACACAAATGGCCAAAATACATAGAAGTTGTTGAGAGCCTTCCGAGAAATCCCATGGGGAAAATATTGCGCAAAGAACTGCGAAAACTCAATAGCGGAAAAAACTGATTCTCTGCATCAAAATGGCACGCCCAGCGAGACTTTTCCTGCCATGTGTTTGCGTATACCGAACAGCGTGCGATCCAGATGACCCTTGACGAAAGAACAATGATACCAGGCATACGGAGAATCTTCGATCCATAAAGAAATATAATTTTACCCATTCGGCCACACGACATCACAGTCAATAATCTGCGGTGGGGTACATAACAAAGGCAGCCAATATAACCCTCTATTTTATTTTAAAAAATTTAATGTGATCTAATTTCTTCTTCATGGTAAGGTAATAGCTACCATGAATGACAGTTAATAACAGTAAGGAGGAGAAGTTTTGCTGTTTGATTTTATTTTAGGAAAATTTTCCAATGATCTTGCCATAGATTTAGGAACGGCAAATACTCTCGTTTACATGAAGGGTAAAGGGATTGTATTGAATGAACCTTCGGTGGTTGCCATCAACAAAGATTCACGAGGTTCAAAAAAAGTCCTCGCTGTCGGTCTGGAAGCAAAGAAAATGTTGGGACGAACCCCTGGAAATATAACAGCGATCAGGCCCTTGCGGGAAGGAGTAATTGCTGATTTTGACATTACAGAAGCCATGCTGCGGCACTTCATCCACCGTGTGTACAAACGCAGGTCAATGATCCGCCCGAGAATTATTGTATCGATACCCTCGGGTATCACTCAGGTAGAAAGGAGAGCCGTCAGGGAAACCGTGGCAGCAGCAGGTGCCAGGGAGATATTCTTCATTGAAGAGCCCATGGCAGCGGCTATTGGAGCCGGATTACCTGTAATGGAACCGACAAGCTCTATGGTTGTGGACATCGGCGGTGGAACCACAGAGGTGGCCGTAATATCCCTGCGGGGCATTGTGTACTCAAAGTCTGTGAGGAGCGCCGGTGACAGAATGGACGAGGAAATCGTCCAGTATATAAAGAAAAAATATAACCTTCTTATAGGGGAACGATCGGCAGAAATCATAAAAATGACCATCGGGTGCGCATACCCGGATCGAGAGTTGCGGGCACTCGACATCAAAGGAAGGAGTCTGATATCGGGCAAACCGACTATAGTCGAGATTAATTCCGAAGAGATAAGGGAAGCCATTATGGATCCTGTCAA
>DNUI01000278.1:1199-16934 GCA_003508565.1 Syntrophaceae bacterium | reverse complement strand
CTTCTTGTCGAAGATTCCGGGCCAGATCATAGGTTTGCAGAATTAGATTACCAGGGCATTTGACAGAGCAAAAAAGTGATAGCTTTTTATTATTGAGTACATTGATATTCCCCAGACAAGCAATATTTTCCGGTGCCTGGTTGCCCAAATACAGCGCTAATGAAGGCGGATATTCGGGAGCGTTCTTTGATAAATTTACCACTTGCATCATCACTTTTAACTTTTTCACCTTTTTAAACGGACTTCGCATTCTCTCTTTGGCAACCAACTACCCGAAGCCATAATTCTTTCCAGAGAATCCACAGCATCTGCTGGCCTATAACCCGAAAACAAATCAGTGGGTTAAATGGGATACTGATACCGGACAATTCATTGATCAAAAAGCAGATGACAAACAGTTTAAAGGTGTACGTAAGGAAAAATAGAGCACTATAAAATATTTCCTTACCCACATTTTTTAACAACTTCTCTAAGAGTTTTGATTGACAACATCTTACCTCTATTGCGATGAATCATTTTGTGACAATTAGAGCATACTGGAACAACCTTTTTAAGTGCTTTGCTCAATAATGTTTTGATACCCTTGGTCTCTATAAGATGAATGGGTTCTGCATGGTGAATTTCTATATAATCTTTTCCATATTTCTTGTATGTCTTAAAAAAGTCAAAGTTACAAACCATGCAAAATAATTTTCCATATTTATTCTTGAATTCTTGTATAGCCACTTTTGTTAATTTTTGTGAGCGTTTCCTTAATTTAACATTTCTATATTCTAATTGACCCTCTTCTATGACAATCAAGGAATAATCTCCATCTGTTTCATCTGCGATTTTTTTAAGCTTGAAGCCTTGTGCTTTCATTAACGCGAGAACAAGCCTGTTTTCTTCAAGAAAATTTAATCCTTTTTGAGTAATTTTCCATGTTCCCCTCTTGTACGTTGCCAGATCCTTATTTATAAGTGTGTTATGGGACTTAAGGTTTCTGACTTTTTGACTGAAGTAAGTATCTTGTCTTCCGGGGATGATTTGTGCATCATGCCCTTTGGGGCTAAGCATTTTTTCTAGTTTCGGTATCATTTCGCTCGTCGTTATCCCTGAATGTTTCTCATCCAATAAGATTAATGCTGGAATTATCAATTGCGGTTCACTATAAATCCCTCGCGCTTCTTTTCTTATTAGTGCTATTGTTTCTTTGAAGTCAGTTGCACTTTTTACCATTTATTCGTCCTCCATTTCCGCAGCCATCCTGTATTTAATGTCATAGTTAACGATGTAATCATGCTCTTGGTCGGAAAAGTTGTAATGATTCTTTAAAATTCGATCGATTTCATCATTTAATTCTTTGGACAAAGATGGGTAAAATGTTTGCATCTTACTAATATGACCCCCTTTATGAATTCTTTGACGAATCTTACTTCTTAGCTTCATATCTTTCATCAATCTATGTGCTGCTGCTATGAGAGCTTCTTTATCTTTGGGTGCAATATTTTCCAAATCAATAGGAAATTCAAGTATGTCAGATGGATTTACATGATGGAATGATGAAAATAATACGTAAAAGAACCAGTAAAGATTGCTGTTTAAGATACCTATTATAATCGAGAGTAATACTTTATCAGGAAACTCAATAGTAGATTCAGTGCTAGAAGTCATCTGACATTCGTCTTGTGAAAAAAAAGGCTGAAAATCTGTAAATATACGCCAATAAAGCCCCCCTGTATTTCTATAGAATAACTTTTCTCCTGTCATCCCATGATTGTTTCTATATGAGGCTATAGAATGTTCATTAGAAAACAGTTCTGAAAGAATAGAAAGTTCTATTTGATATCCTATTTTGGGAATAACGTGGGAAAAGAATATGTAATCATTTGCTGCAACGTAACCAATATTTGAAAACAATGCTGGTCGATATTCGCTATACCATTTTATGAAAGTCGTCGTATTAATAATTTGAGGACCGGCTTTTATAAATAAAATAGAGAGAGGAATATTTACACCTTCAAAAAGCTTTGATGGCCGCCAGCCAAAATGTGAAATCCATTTCGATGCATCCACATCTTTGACTAGTTGGATTAATGGCACCATCCTCTGAGTGCAGAAAGCACTTAACGGAAGAATTAAGCCTAGACTACCTATCTTCTTGAAGAGGTTTGTTGATCTTTCAACAATAAGTGAATATAAATTATTTGTGGATTCTGTAATATAATGTCCGCATTTTATAGTATAGTCACTTCTTATCTTGCTATATTCAACATACGGCGGATTCCCGATAATCACATCAAATCCACCATTTTTTATAATGCCATAAAATTCGATAAACCAATGGAACGGTTTATGAGATGTATGCCAGTCATTAAATTTTGCTTCATATGTTTTTTGATTGCGAATATTTTTCGGATCTATGCCATACTCGGTTGCGAGGTAGCGGTTGAGTTCATCTTCCAAGGTTTTTCGACGCTTGGTTAATTCATTTTTTGCCTCAGTAAACTCCTTCGCTTTCATTCCTTGTTCGGTCTGCATTTCCCTGAATTTATTAAATGCCCGATCAGCGATCTCTGCTTTCTCTTCGATGTCCGGCAAGGAAAGGAGCTTGATCATATCTCCTTCCATTGCTTTCTTGACATCATCCAGGGAAACAAAACCCACCAAAGTATTTCCCGCCCTTATGTTGAAATCAATATCAGGCAGTGGTTCGATGTTTTCCACACGTTCCACTTGTGCCACGAGCTTGAGAAAGAGGCGGAGTTTGCAGATTTCTATTGCTTCCTCCATGATGTCCACGCCATAGAGGTTGTTCAGGATGATGGACTTCATGATAAAGTAACGGGGATTGGGATGCTGCGCGACGCGCTGTAAAATCTTGCGAAAGTCGCTGAATTTTTCCGGACGGTGTTTTTCGCCGGAGCGTTCCAGCTCATCTAAAAATACTTCCATCCGGTTCAGGCAGGCTTCGTAGAGGGGTTCCAGGATATTCAGCGCTGCAAAAAGAAAGGCCCCCGATCCGCATGTAGGATCGAGAATCGTCACGCTCTCGATGCCGTGCCAGAAGGCCCGCAGGAGTTCCGGCCCTTCACTGTTTTCGATGACATCCTGGGCAAACTGGCGGATATTCAAGTTGTAGGTAATGAGGTCGTTGATATCCCGGCTTTCGCCGTCTGCCAGTTTGTTCCATACTTCCTCATAACGATTGCGGCGGGCAATAACCTCACGCCAAATCTCCGTGGGGAGGGCATAATCTGACAGTGCGGCTTTATTCCATCCCGTCCGTTTTGAAACATCCTTTAGTCCCACTGCAATCTCTGCCGGCAACGGTAACTCAGTACCCTTTTTCATTGCATCGTAAATGTAGCGGTCCGGATCGGCCTGGAGCAACTGCCATATGGCATGGTCGCCTTCAAAGGCGATACGGCATTTCTGTTTTGCCCTGTCGAAAAGGAAGGGAATAATAGTGTTCTTACTTATGTATTCGGTGATGTCCTCTTTGGTGTAATAGGCCCCCATCTGCTTCTGGTTGATATACTTTTCAAAGATATAACCCAGTACGTCCGGGTTGATTTCGTTGTCTTCCCGGAGGGGGCGCTCGTCCAAATGCCATTGATACTGTTCGAAAAAGGCAAAGATGTTTTCGAAGGCGGTATCGGCAATCTGAATCGTTTCTCCGTAGAGTTCCTCGATCTGATGTTTCAAAAACAGGCCGCCGTTGAGGTAAGGAACTTTACCCAGGAGTTTGTTAATTACATCGGATCGATCAGCTTCATTCTTTGCAAAGCCTTCGAAAAACAGCGGGCAGAGGAGTTCCCTGTAAAAGAGGTCTTTGCCGCGTTGCTGACTCTCTCTCAATTTGCTGCGCAGATAGTCGGCGTTATTGTTCAAAAAGTTCTTTTTCTGGATGAAATAGATGAACATCAGGCGGTTGAGCATGACAGAAGCGTACCAGCGCTGCATGTCTTCATCGGGAATGCCCTTGAGGAATCTCAGGAAAGCATCGTGCTCGGCTTTAAAGCGGTCATAGAAGCGCTTCGTGATACGGTCAACGTCGAAGGCGGCGCGGACACGGCCGGTTACATCCGGCAGGGTGAGAATTTCCTCCTCCTCGAGGCTAAAGAAAATAGCCTGTAGCTTCTGCATCAGGGCATCACCCGGCTGATGGTGATGATAGGTATGTTCGCGGCATGAGGTCGGCTTGCCTGCTTCCCGTTTTACCCATTGCCATATCTGCGTTGTTTTATCGGCATCGGTGTATATGATGAGGTGCTCATGGGTTGATTTGGCAGTTTGCGTCTCGATTCTGCGCCGGGTTTGATAATCAGGGATACATTGCCCATCAAGGGATGCGCAATGATAGGCGACCATCCCACGCTTCTGCGCGATTGCTGTGAGACTAAATACCCGGCCATCAATGGGAATTTCCAGCCTTGCTGTGTAGTGATCCCAGCCAAGTTCTTCGATAAAGAGAGGTTTAAAATGGAAGTCTTTTAGGTATTCTCGCGTCTTGTTGACGTCTAATGTAGCCAATGATTCAGAATCCTTATCGTTCTTGCGAAAGAGTTTGTTCTTTCCGGGGCTTACTGAGCTGCTTTCGTCTTCTTAAGTTTTCGACACTATAAACGTAATTTTTACCTACTACACTAAACGGCAGTTTCCCCTCCTTCGTCCACCGTCGCACGGTGATTTCGGCTACTTCGAGATACTCGGCAGCTTCTTTTATTGTGAAGGTTTGCGGAATGTCTTCGAACACCTCTTCGTATTTATAATAATCCTTTTCAAAACCCTTGCGGGCAATGATCGCGAACAACTTTTCCCGTTCGCTCACAGGCATAGCTACGATTTCATTATATATTTTCTCTGCCGTGTTCATGTTTTAAACCTCGCTCAGATAATTTTTGAGATCCCTGTAAAAGTTTTCGTGGAAGCCAATCATGTAAAAGATCAGGCTTTTTTCTGTGATTTCATAAGCCATGAGATATTCTTGTTTTTTGAACTTGAATTTATGCACCCGAAAACCTGTCAAATCGCCCCTTTTGCTTTCGCCGATTTCAGGATTGGCGCATATTCTATCCACTTCGTCCTGTATCACAACCTGGAACGGTAAAAACTGTTTCTTAACGAATCTTCTGAATAGCGGGGTGAACAGAATTTCCATGATTATTTATTTGATAATATACTTAATCATTAAAGTCAACATTATAATTTTTATTCACTCTCGTCAGACAATCCCATTGAGCAGATAATTCGCGGCTCCTGGACCTGCTCTTCTTCATGGATGGAGCAGAGGCGGCCTTCATCACGGAGGGCCATGACCAGTTGGGCTAAGGTTTCATCAGAAATACCGCTCCGGAGTTGGCGGTTCAGGGTATCCGTGGCTGACGGACGCAAAGGGTAGCGATAGATGTCGTCTATTGTCCGAAGCAGATCCTGCGACTCGAAGAGCGTTCCTTTGATTTCCTGCGCGTAGCGCATAAGACGCTCATACGTGCGATAGCGCGCCCCCGACGGCCTGCCCAGTTCACCGCCGACAGATTTTTCCTCTTCAATGATCAGCTCAACACCCTTCTTAACGAGTTCATGGTGCTGCTGCTCGCGATTCAGTGCGGGTGTATCTGGCACGCATTCCGCAGCCTTTAATATGGAAAGCTGAGACTCTGTAACATTCTTACCATTCTTGTCTACCCAGACCAGGGCGTCATTCCCTTCCGCTGTTCGCAAATAGACGAGCACTCCCGCCGGGTCTTTTTCTGTCGCCTTGTGTTCCTTTGTGGCATAGCAGACGTTCGGCAACTCCGCGATGATCTTTTGCAGTTTTGGATCACGGGTTATAGCATTTTTCCAGATCTGATAGGCATAAGACGCCAGGTCCACCTCCGAGTCAATATCGCCATCAAGGATGCCGGCGCTTTCATTATAAAGATCGACAATCACCTGGTCATTCCTGTCATCTTCAAAAAAAGCCTCATCTGTTCCTACCACTTCTGCATTTTCCTGCAAGCGCTTGCGCACCCTCGCCCGCAATCCTATAAGCCGCTCCACACCATCGGCGGGAAGAAAGGAATAGCACAGAATATTTTCCGACTTTTGCCCGATACGATCAACACGGCCTGCCCGCTGGATCAACCGAATGATGGCCCAGGGGAGATCATAGTTGACGACAACAGCACAATCCTGCAAATTCTGCCCTTCACTGAGAACATCGGTTGCAGTAAGAACACGCAGTTCATCTTCAGCGCTGATCCTCTGTCGTTTTTCATTGCTTTCCGGACTGAACCGCCAGGCAAGCGCCGTTGGGTCTGGTGAATCCCCTGTGACACCAGCCAGTTTGTTGATTCCTCGTTTTTTAAGCTGATATTCCAGATAGCGAACGGTGTCGGCAAACTGGGTAAAGATAATGACTTTTTCCGAGGGATGTTTGTCTATAAGGAGATTGGCAAGCGCAGACAGTTTTGTGTCCTGGTCTGCATTCCACTCGCCGCATTTTTGAAGGACTTTCAATAGTGCGCCGGCATCGTTATGTAAGTCTTTACCGAGGGTTTTTATAAACACGTTAGGCCGCAGCCACTTGAAGCGCGTTCTATATTGTTGTGCGTATTCCATGTAAATGTCTGCCGCACGCTTTCTGAAATCCTCTTCAGTTCGCAAGGAGATTATTTCGGTCGGCTTCTTTTCATCATCGCTGTCGTTTTCATCAAACATATCCGGGATAGCATCTATGGCATCTGCATCTTCATCGAATATACGGGCATCAAGTAATCCTGCGTCCTGTGTACCGATAGGAAGAGGAAGTCCTCTTTCGATGGCATGGAGGAAAACGTAATTGCGTAAGATATGTCTTTCAACAGATTGTATAAAGGCTTGCCCGCCGCTCTCAAGGCGCTTGAAAAGATTGGTCCTGCAAAAACCCATGAGCCTCTTACCGGCACGAGAAAGATCCTGTATAACCTTAGCTTGGGCTTGCGTCGGAGGATCGTGGGGTGAAGCTGCAAGGTAGTTACCTAAACCATAACGGGGCAGGCTGAGAGCATTGATGGTATCAACTACATCTGATGCATAGAGTCGCGCATATTGATCGTGAGGATCAGCGTCGTTTATTTCAAACTTAACAGTTTTTGGCTGACGAACGGGAAAGTACGAGCGTGACCCGTCTTCAAAGGTAAGGTACTGTCGTCCCGTATCCGGCTCTGTTTCGGCGTAATTCTCCTGGATAAAGCTCCTTGTGCGCCTGACGAGATAGAGCCGCATGAGTTCACGCCAATCATCGGGATATTCACTTTTTTCAAAGGCAGCGAGCGAACGGTGTGAGCACTGGTAACGTCTGGTAAATTCAATATCTCCCAACTCACGCAATAACCTCTCCGGACGGACGCCAATGTCCTTATCCTCTTCAACAAAGAGGCGCAACTGGTTGCCAAGATCAAGATATGTTTTATTATAGGGTGTGGCGGAAAGGAGAACACATTTACTTTCATTTTCCCTGATGTATTCCTGAATTGCCCGGTATCGCTTGCCCTCGCGATTGCGGAGGTTGTGGCTTTCATCTATTAGAACGATTCGATAGCGACGTAAGGCCGGCAGTTCATTGATCACACGCGAAATGGAAAGTACCCTCGCCCTCAGTCGGTACTGGTCTCGATAATCTTCCCACATTGGGATAAGGTTCTTCGGGCAGATGATCAGGGTTTCCAGGCCATGATCGTCCTCGAAGATTCGAGCGAGGGCTGTTGCCATCAATGTTTTGCCGAGACCGACCACATCGCCGATAAGCACACCGCCGCGCTTGTTGAGGTGATGGGCGGCAATCTTTACCGCCGCCGTTTGAAATTCGAAGAGCTTGTTGCCAAAATCGCGGGGAATGCGAAATTCAGAAAGCCCCGACCGGGCTTCCTGTGAAAGGTGATAGGCCATTTTTACATAGATGTAGTATGGTGGGAGCAATTCCTCCCGCGCCCAGCTCTCCTCGATAATCTTGACCAGTTCATCCGATATATCCAGACACCAGCGATCATTCCACCGGTCTTCAAACCATCTCGATAATTTCTGGCAGGCGTCGTGATCCAGCACATCCACATTGAGTTCACCCTGTCGGGACAAACCGGCCAGCGTCAAATTGCTGCTGCCTAAATAGCCTATCGTCGGGCTGATAGGATCGGGGCGGAAGAGTAAATAGAGTTTCGCATGAAGAGGGTGGCGGAGGTAAAGTTTGACGATGACCTTCTTCGATTTTATCTGAGCGGCAAGACGACGGAGACCGCTTTCATCATCATTCGTCGGAATTCCAATGGTTAACTGATTCCGAAACTCTTCGGCTAATTTTTTCTTCAGGACCTGGGCGGTTTGATTATCTATACCAGCATCACGCTTGATGAGGCTCAAGGCCGCACGGAGTTCTTCTTCCGGCAGTCTCTGCATTCCCACAAGCAAACGACAGCAGTGTCCTTCTCCTCCTGACCATTGTTCGATGTAAGAATCTAACTGCTTCCAACCGCGCAGATTGAAGTAGCCGACGCAGAAGTCAGCATGGTCGGTAAGGTTTAGAGTTTCCTGGAGGGCGGTTAACAGTTGTTGATCAATGTTGTCAAAAATGCGCGGCATACAATTATCCTTTTTTAGATTATATGCTCGACCACAGAAAGCAAGGATTGAGGAAACTTACCAGAAGATAGCAGGTTTATCAATTTAAAACTTTGCCTTTTCACAATACTTTCTTATGCTTACTATATTGATAGCGAGGTTGTGGAGATTATGCGTACATGTTAAATATTTACATGTACGTTGACATAGCGCATAAAAAATGTTGAGTATTGGCCATGTCAGTCATTTAACAGCACTCTTGAGGAGCATCAGAGACATGATAGAGAAAATTACGGACAACTTTTATATGATCACCCTGCCCATGCCCTTTCGCTTACAGCATGTGCACGTGTTCGCCCTTATCCATAACGGCAAAGTGGCGCTTTTTGATACGGGGGTGAACACCCCGGAAACCCTTGCCAAGCTCGAGCACTCTTTAAAATCGATCGGGAAGACTATTCAGGATATCGATCGGATCTACATTACCCATTTCCACACCGATCACTGCGGCATCGCGGGCCGGATAAGGGAGATATCAGGTGCTCTTATCGCCATGTCTGTTATTGACACGCAGCGCATACACGATGATCAGAAAGGCGGTCTCGATATAAATCGAATAAAACTATTCTACCGTGCCCAGGGGCTCTCAGAAAAATTTATTGAAGCTCTCGTGGAACTCCTTGATTATTTTCGAAAAGCGACGATCCCTTTTCGTGTTGATATAACCCTTGCGGATCACGAGAGTGTTGCTGTTGGCGACAAGGAATTTGAAGTGATCCCCGTACCCGGGCACACTAGCGGGCAGGTATGCTTTTTTTTCCGCAATGAGAAAATTCTCCTTTCCGGCGATCACATTCTGCCGCAGATCACCCCCAATCTCAGTCCTGATCCGTATAATCCCGGTTTTCGGCCGCTGAAAAGCTACCTGGATTCCCTGCAGAGGGTTAAGAACCTTCCTGTGGCGAAGGTCTACCCCGGCCATGGAGAACCTTTCCTGCATCTCAAGGAACGGGTCGAAGAAATCATAGAACACCATGGCGAACGAAAAGCCCTAGTCTTAGATTCCGTGAAAGAGGGCCCGAAAACCGCGTACCAGGTCTCTCTCGATATTTTTGGGAGAAATCTGCCCGAATTCGACCAGTTTTTAGCTGTCAATGAAGCTTACGCGCACCTCATTGAACTGAAGGAAGAGGGACTCATAAAACAGGAAAAATCGGAAAATCAGGTTCTCTATACGGCCATGTAACCTATGGGGAGGTCTTTCGGCGAAGAGAGGGGAAATGCTTCCATCTCCGAGGAAGGGTATGGCCGCAGTACCGCTGAAATAGACGTGTGATCCTGAACGGCGGGATCAATCCAGGAAGTTTCTTTCTCCCTGGGTACGATTACAGGCATCCGGTTATGGATGGACTGAATGACGTCATTGGGTTCCGTGGTAATGATTGTGCAGGTGTGTATCGATTGCCCTTCCGGCGATGTCCACGTTTCATATAAACCCGCAAAGCCGAAGGGCTTGCCCGATTTAAGACGGAAATAGAAAGGAATCTTTTTTTTTCCCTCTTTCATTGACTCGTAAAATCCATTGGCAGCAATGGTATGACGGGGCAGGACATTGCTGCTCGGCCTGTAATCACATGTTACCTCCAGAATGCCGAATATCTCCGTGATAACAGACAAATCGCTGATCAAGATAAAACGTCCGCACATGATCTTTTCTTTCCATAAGAGGTGAGGCGCCGAACCTCCTCAACGGTAGGACAGGCATCGCGCCTGTCTGTATTAATGAACCGATTTTTCCCCAGATGCAGATGATTTTGATTGTTCCGGGATTTTATAACTCTGTCTGTGTTGATTTATGATCTTCAGAAAGATATCGCTATATTTTTCGAGTTTTGCCCCTCCGATCCCATAGATTCCCGCTAAATCTTCACGCGTTCTGGGCATTCGTACAGCCATCTCTTTCAGAGTCCGGTCATGGAAAATCGTAAAGGGGGGAAGGTTTGCCTGATCGGCAAGTTCCTTTCTTTTCTTTCGGAGAGCTTCAAACAGGAGGGGGTCATAGGACTCCAGTGCTCCATTCTCTCGTTTGAGGTTCCCCCTCTTTTCTTTTTTTGCCTCTTCCAGCCTCCCTATGACGGTCTCTTTGCCCCGCAGGACTTCCCAGGCCTTCGGGGTCAGTTTCAACGACCCGTGTTCGTATTCATACATCAGCAGTCCCTTATGGATGAACTGGCGGGAAAGGTGGCGCCATTGTTTGGCCAAATACATGGTTCCTATCCCATAGGTTGACAACGTGTCGTGTCTGAATTTCAACGCTTTCTGTGATTTTGAACCCCGTAAGACATCAATAATGTGGCCGGCGCCGAATAGCTCATCGGTTCGCTTGACGCAGGAAAGAAACATCTGGGCAGGAATCGTAATATCGACCAAATCCTTTTGCTGGATGCGGCAATTGTCGCACATTTCGCAGTTATCGAGGGCGTGGGGCTCACCGAAATAATTCAGCAGAGGAATGCGGCGGCACAGGTCTGTCTCGGCAAATCCCAGGAGGGTGCTGAGCAGGATATTGGCGACTTTCTGCTCCTGTTCATTTTTCTGCTGAATAAAGTATTTAATCTTTTGAATATCGCCGTAGCTGAACAGTAATAGGCAGTGGGCGGGCAGACCATCCCGGCCCGCCCGCCCTATTTCCTGATAATAAGTGTCCAGACTCTTGGGGAGATCGTGATGGACAACAAAGCGGACATTCGACTTGTTGATCCCCATTCCGAAGGCGATCGTCGCCACGATGATCTGGATATCGTCCCGGATGAAGAGATCCTGATTTTGCCTGCGTTCCTCATCCGATAACCCCGCATGGTAGGGCCGGACGGAATAACCCCTCCGCCTAAGCATTGTATAAAGGTCGTCCGTCTGCTTTCGAGAAAAGCAATAAATAATACCGGATTCATTCGGATATTGTTTTAGAAACTGTTGTAAAAAATGTTTGAGGAGCAGAAGCTTCAAGTCTCAAGTTTCGTAAATAGTGAATAGGGAATAGGAACGAGAAAAACATGTTTTCTTCTTCACCCGTTACTCGTCACTATTTACTATTCACTATTTTTTGACCCATTGAAACCTTGAGTCCTGAAGCCATCAGCTTTAGCCGATGGTAGTTCACTTTGCCCGCATAAAATTGGCCAGCAATCCTCCCAGAGCAGAAAATACGCCTTGCACTACTTCCGGCTCCGGCATGGGGATTTTCAGATACGTTTTCCCGGTAGTCTCATCCTTTCCGATCATGGTATGCAAATGTTTTTCGATCGTCTCCTGCGGCGGCCGGTCGCTCTGTGACAGGGATTGACTGAGGTTTGTCAAGAATTCCGCACCTTTGATTAAAAGCTGATTCAGCGGGAGTGACTCCGGGCGGGTTCCTTCGGCGGCGCCGGTCACCGCTTCAGAGTGGAATTTATAGCGCCGCCACTTGGCAACTATCCTCACCACTATATCATAGTTTTCGTCATGGATGACCTGTTGCTCCTTTGTCATGGGGACAAAAAAGTATTTATCGATTCGCTCCGGCAGTTGCTTCAAGACGTCATCCTTCTTCCTGCGGATCATGACGTCTTCCAAGGACCGCCGGATGGATTCCAGATGCTGATAGCCGACTACCTTGCCGTCGCCGTCCAGAACCCGGTGCCGATAGACAAAACGATACAAGGGGCCGAAATGATGCCGGTCGACGAACTCCATAGTCGAGTGAAGTTCTTCAATGCGGTTTTCAATAGGCGTCCCCGTCAAAACAATAGCAAAAGTGGATTCCAACTGCTTGATATATTTGGCGGTGCGGGTTTTCCAGTTCTTGATCCGTTGCGCCTCATCCAGGATGATCAGATCAGACGCCCACTCCCGGATCATATCCATATCACGCCAGACAAGCTCATAATTGACCATTTTGAAAAAGCTGTCATTTTTATAAAGGTTTCGCCGCTGATGGTTAAATCCTTCAATAACCGTCGCTTCCCGGTTGGTAAATTTCTCAATATCACCTTTCCACTGATATTTGAGGGAAGTGGGAGAGATGATGAGCACTCTCTTTATATGAAAGAGGAGCGCCATCAATTCCGCCGCCGCCAAGGCCTGGATGGTCTTTCCCAGCCCCATATCATCGCCTATGAGGCAGCGCCCGGCCTGAACGGCGAATAATGCGCCTTCCCTCTGATAGGGATAAAGCTTAGTTTTTAAAATAGTTTTAAAGATAGGGCTATCAATGCCCCTCTTAAGACGGGCGTTGACGACGCGGCGCCATGCTCGGCATCCTAGCGCTCGGCGATATAGGTCATGACATCGTCGTAGCAACGCACTTCATCCCCGTTTTGACGCAGGATGCTGCCGAGAAACCGGTGAAAATCCAGAATGTGCTCTTCTCTGAGCAATCCCTTCTCGTCAAAGTATTGCTGCGCCAGCGTGAGCAGTTCCGCCGGGGCCTCGCTGCCCGCCCGGAAACGCACTTCCCTCTTCAGACCATAATTCAGGAAGACTTCAGAGTAGGGAGTCTTGCAGCCCTTCCGGAAGACTTCTTCCGCTCCCGTGGTCTTCATCAGTTGCGACAGGGTGAATACGATATGTTCGCACGTTCCCAGGTTGTTGATGCTGAAATCTGGGCAGGAACAGTAATTGTCACCAGGTGCTTCTCCCCGGATGGCGATCTTATAGGTCTTCTGCGACTGGGGATTGGTGATCAAAAAATCGGAAAAAATGGGATGATCACCCTTATTTTCCAAGTGATACTTCTGTTGCTCGCCATACTGCTGTCTGAGCTGACGCTGCCATTCTTCAAGTTCAAGATATTCGGGTTTGTGAGTTCTGGATATTTTCAAACGGGCCGGTTTGTTGCCTGTTGTTTTGGTCGATTTCTTGGGGGTAGGATTGTCTTGAGTTCCTTTAGAATCCATAGCGTTTTGCTCCTTAAGTCAATCGTTATGTTAAAAGGATTTCTTTATGGGGCAAAAAGTTATTATCTGATAAGCAGAATTGCAAGGGGAATTTTATGAAATCTTTTCCTGTAGAGCGAAATATTCTTCCCTTGATATACCTGCGGTTCTTTGGTTATTAAAACCCTTTTTTTCAAAAATCTTGCAGAGTTTCTGCGTGGGGATCGGAACAATTCTTGGCATATCTCGCTTACACGTCAACTCCTTTAAGTTTGGAATTGAGGTGATGATTACCGCTTATGATCATTGGCGATTTTACAGAGACATCAACTTTTCAATAGGGGGAACAACAAACATTAATTATAAATGGATTGTTCACACCGCAACAATTTTATGCTATTTGTAAAACCGTTTGACAATTTGAATAAATTTCTTTAGTGTTACGTTATGATTGATCGAGAAGCTGAACAAACAATCCGGAACCTGCTGCGTGGTTTCCCGATCGTTACCATTACAGGACCACGACAGTCAGGAAAAACTACTCTCGCCAAGATACTTTTCAGCGATCGCCCCTATGCCTCACTGGAAGACCCTGACCTGCGGCAGGCTGCACAGGATGACCCTCGCTCATTTCTGGGGCGCTTCCCTGATGGCGCCGTACTCGACGAGGTGCAACGTTGTCCGGATATCCTCTCGTACCTTCAAACGATTGTTGATGCTGATGGCCGCATGGGTCTCTATATTCTGACCGGTTCCCAACAGTTAGGTCTGATGTCAGAGATAACTCAATCCCTTGCCGGCCGGACCGCCTTTATTGAACTGCTTCCTTTTTCACTCCCGGAACTTTCCCATGCAGGCAAGCTGCCGGCGACGGCCAACACTATGCTGCTGAACGGCAGCTATCCACCTCTCTATGATCGGGATATGTCCTCTGCCTCCTGGTTTGCCGCCTATGTCACTGCGTATGTCGAACGGGACGTGAGGCAACTGCTCAAGGTTCAGGAGCTGGAAACGTTTCAGCGATTTGTGCGGCTCTGCGCTGGGCGAACTGGGCAGTTGCTCAACCTATCCTCGCTTGCCACGGAATGTGGCATTACCCATAACACGGCTAAATCTTGGATCTCTGTGCTCGAAGCAAGTTACCTCGTTTTTCTGCTGCGTCCGCACCACGCCAATTTCAACAAACGACTGGTCAAGATGCCGAAGCTTTATTTTTATGACGCTGGACTCGTCTCGTGGCTTTTGGGAATCAGGACACCTGAACAGATTGAAACCCATCCGCTGCGAGGCAATATCTTCGAGACATTTATCATTTCAGAACTGATAAAATCGCAATTCAACCAGGGGGAACGACCCGCATTCTTTTTCTGGCGGGACAGCAACGGCAATGAGGTCGATCTTATTGTCCAACAGAGCGCCGGCCTGATGCCGATCGAGATCAAGTCAGGCAAGACCCTTACACGCGATTCATTTGTTGGACTGGAGAAATGGTGTGCCCTTGCTGGTGATAAAGCAATGAAACCCTCTCTGATCTACGGAGGGAGTTTAGCCTACGAGCACAAAGGGGTGAAGGTGCTTGGGTGGCAGCAAAGCGGGGATCTTCTAAATAAAACTTGACACTTGGTCGCCGTTACGCTGGCGCTTCACCCGCGCCCCTCAATCTTAGCGTTCGGCTTTTGAGACAACGAATATGGCTAAGAAATCCTTTCCACTGTCCAAAGTCTATGGCTTACTCGAGCCGGGGCCGGTCTTCATGGTCACAACCGCTCGCAGTGGGCGCCAAAACATCATGACCATGTCGTGGCACACCATGATGGAATTTGAGCCACCGATAGTTGGTTGCGTCATCAGCAATCGCAACCATTCTTTCGGCCTTTTGAAGGCAACCAAAGAATATATTATTAACATTCCTACAGTGGAGATAGCCGAAAAGGTCGTGGGTTGCGGCAATACATCGGGGGCGAACGTAGATAAGTTCGAGAGGTTTTGCCTCACGCCGAAGCCTGCTGATCGAGTCAGTGCACCTCTCATCGAGGAGTGCTTCGAAAATCTCGAGTGCCTGGTGGCCGACACAAGTATGGTGTCCAAGTATTGTTTTTTTGTCGTTGAAGTCATCAAGGCATGGATCGACCCCGCAGTGAAAAACCCACAGACGCTTCATCATCTGGGAAGCGGAAACTTCATGGTTGCCGGTGAAAAGATCAAGCTAAAGTCAAAGATGACATAGTGATAGGCTGTCTCTCATGTCTGAAGCGCGTTA
>DNUI01000278.1:0-1188 GCA_003508565.1 Syntrophaceae bacterium | reverse complement strand
ATCGGGAAAAGAAAAAGGCAGAGCCAAATTGACCCTGCCTTTCCGCTGGGAGTTAATAATTAGTTAACACTTTACGCCATTTCACATTCCTGCGTATATTTTCACTATAGCGTTAATGACAACTATCAAAAACATAATGGTGATTGGTATAATCCATCGTAATTTCCTGCCTTTTTCTGAAGGTGCCCTTGTATTCTCATCAAGTGAGCGCAAATTCGGATTGATGAGAATATTGCACAGTCGATAATCTATCTTTTTTGGTTTGTTATTAAGTATCATATTACGTCCCTATATACTAACCGAGATGGTTAAGTTAAATAATTTAGAGACCACGAGGAATACTGAATATTGTGTTGTTTATATCTCAGAATACCATATATTGTATATTAAAACAAGCTTTTTTCACTATTTTTCTAAATTGACTGTTGCCATCTTTCAGTTTGTTGGCTAACCCATCGCTCCTTATCCGAATCAGGTGTTTCTTTTCTCATATTAAGGGAGTTTTTATGCAGATACGTTTCTTCCTGAACCGTTGTTTTTTCATTTCTGCCCTCCCGTTTTCTCACTTTTATCAGTAACAGGTCAGGTGAGCTAATAGTTAATCGTTATCGCTGAAAATAAAAAAAACAGAGTTTAACCCTGCCATTTGTTATGAAAATTTAATGTGATCTAATTTCTTCTTCATGGTAAAGGGATGTACATCATGCATGGCACTTAATAAGAGTAAGGAGGATAAGTTTTGCTGTTTGATTTTATTTTAGGCAAATTTTCCGGCGATCTTGCCATAGATCTTGGAACGGCAAATACGCTCGTTTACATGAAGGGCAGAGGGATTGTATTGAATGAACCTTCGGTGGTTGCCATTAACAAAGATTCACGAGGTTCAAAAAAAGTCCTCGCTGTCGGTCTGGAAGCAAAAAAAATGTTGGGACGAACCCCTGGGAATATCGTGGCAATTAGACCCCTGAAAGAAGGAGTCATCGCTGATTTCGATAGCACTGGAGCCATGCTCCGGCACTTCATCCATCGTGTTCACAAACGCAGGTCACTGGTTCGCCCGAGAATTATTGTAGCGATACCCTCGGGTATTACTCAGGTAGAAAGGAGAGCGGTCAGGGAAACCTTGGCATCAGCGGGTGCCAGGGAAATATTCTTCATTGAACAGCCCATGGCAGCGGCCATTGGAGC
>DNUI01000252.1 GCA_003508565.1 Syntrophaceae bacterium | reverse complement strand
GAAGCATGTTGTTTTATGAGAACCGGAGCCAAAATACCTTTTCGCGGATATTCACGCCTTTCCTTTGTAAGACCTTTGAATGACTTACGATCTGTCACGTAATTGGTAAGCACAATGTCAATTATTGAAGATAAAGACCGTTTCTCTTTTTGAGCGATTTTTACAAGGGACTGATGTAAATCCTTGCTCACGCGGAAACATATGATGCTGTCTTTTTTCATAATGATTGTGTGATGTTTTAATAGATTTATATATGTCTATAATATTAATGCACGAAATATGCCTGTAGTAAAATATTTTTACACATAGTGATGTTATCATTATAAGTGACTGTTTTTATAATTTAAATAAAAAATTACGATGATGAGGAAAAGACCCTTGGAATATTTCATAGGCATAAACTGTAAAAAAAACCGACACCTATATGCCTGTGATTCTTTACTACAATGTAACAAAAACTTTTCAAAAAAAACGGCTTCGTCACATGTAATAACAATCTAACGTTTCTTTATAACCATTGATTCTCTTGACAACCCCCTCATCCCTATGCTACGCATCACTCCAATACAGGTGGTCCGCAAGGACGTGAGGGAAGGCGGTGCAAATCCGCCGCGGGCCCGCCGCTGTAACCGGGGACGAAAACCGCAGGAGCCACTTTTCTGTCAGGATGGGAAGGCGCGGCAAGTAGAGGGAGCCGGAAGTCAGAAGACCTGCCTGTGGAGCAACGATAGTTTTGAACTGTGCTCGGTGCAGTCAAGGCTGAATCCACCGGAGATGAAAAGCGGCATCCACGGATCAGTGAACGGTCCGTGGTTTTTTTTTAAGGGTATGGTGCGATAAGGCATGGCCAGGATTATTCTCATTACGGGCGGAGGCAGGAGCGGGAAAAGCACCCACGCTCAGCGTATTGCCGAATCTACGTCCGGCATCCGTACGTATATTGCCACCTGTCCCTACATTGATGAAGAAATGACAGCGCGTATACGGAAACACAGGGAAGCCCGTGAATCGTCATGCTGGGTGACCATCGAAGAGACAATAGACCTTGCCGGCGCCCTGCAAAAATCAAAGGAAAGCCAGGTAATCCTGGTGGACTGCCTTACCTTATGGATCAACAACCTCCTCTACGAAGCAGAGCAGCGCGGGAAATCTTTCAATGAAGAGGCCATTGGTGCGTGTTGCGGAGAAGTCCTCGACGTGTGTGACGGTCTTCCGGGCACGGTAATTTTTGTTACCAATGAAGTGGGAATGGGGATCGTCCCGGAAAGTCCTGCCTCCCGGCTGTACCGTGATATTGCCGGGCGGTGCAATCAGATCATTGCGGGTCGCGCTGATGTTGTCGTTTTCATGATAAGCGGCCTTCCTCTGAAGATTAAAGGAGAATAAATCGAATGAACCTGCTCGAATCGACGATTAAGAAGATAACTCCCCAGGACGCGGAAGTGCGCACTCTCGCAAGGGCAAGGCTTGAACAGCTCACGATGCCATACTGGGCGCTTGGCAGGTTGATGGATCTGGCAGAAGACCTGGCGGGAATAACAGGTTCGGTAAGGCCGCCTGTGGGTCGAAAGACTGTTGTGACGATGGCGGGTGATCATGGAATCACATCGGCGGGAGTGAGTAAATACCCGCAGGAAGTAACAGTTCAGATGATACATAACTTCGTGAACGGCGGTGCGGGTATCAATGCCCTGGCAAAGCTTGTAGATGCTCGGGTGGTGGTTGTTGATATGGGCGTCGCCGGTGACGTGAGCGATTTGGTAAAAGCGGGAAAGATTATTTCCAGACGGACAGGACCAGGAACAAAAAATATGCTTACCGAGCCTGCCATGTCCCGGGATGAGGCCATTCGAGCCCTGGAAGGGGGAATTGAGGTTGCCCTTGAACTGGGGTCCACGACTGATGTCTTCGGGACGGGCGATATGGGGATCGGCAATACGTCTCCCAGTGCCGCGATTATTAACGTTTTCAGCAGTGTATCGGTTTCTGATATCGCAGGTCGTGGTACAGGTATCGATGACGGGCAACTCTCGCATAAGGTTGCAATGATTGAAAAAGCCATTCAAGTAAATAAGCCCGATCCCTCTGATGCCATTGACGTCCTTGCAAAAGTCGGGGGATTTGAAATAGGCGGAATAGCCGGATTGATCCTGGGGGCGGCTTCCATGAAAAAGCCCGTGCTTGTGGATGGTTTCATCTCCACGGCTGGTGCCCTTATTGCCGCTCACCTGGCTCCGGTTTCCCTTGAATACATGATCGCATCCCATCGCAGTATGGAGAAAGGGCATAAAATTGCCCTCGATTGCCTGGGGAAAACCCCCCTCCTGGATCTGGATCTCAGGCTCGGCGAGGGAACAGGGGCGGTGCTTGCCATGAATCTGGTAGAGGCGGCCGTGCGGATTCTTACCGAAGTGGCCACTTTTGAGGAAGCAGCGGTATCCAAGGCGGATAAATGAAACCACTATTGACAGCCATCCAGTTCTTGACGGTGTTTCCTTTTCCCAAGAGTTTCGTTGCGGGAGAAAAGGAACTTGAAAAATGCGTACCATTTTTTCCCGTTATCGGGTTGTTTATCGGGATCATTGTAGCGGCTGTTGATTACTTTATCGGCTTCATCCTTCCGTCATTCCCGGCAAGCGTGATCACAGTGATTGCCATGACGGGTGTATCGGGAGGGTTACACATGGATGGCCTGGCAGACACGGCGGACGGTTTTTTCAGCTCCCGGCCACGTGAGAAAATTCTTGAAATCATGAGAGACAGTCGGACGGGTGTCATGGGAGTGATAGCCGTGGTATTTGTTATTCTACTGAAAGTCTCTCTTTTGATGTCCCTCTCTCTGCCGTTCCGTTTCGGCATCATCACGCTCATGCCTCTGGCGGGACGCTGCTCTCTGGTCATGATGATGACGGCTCTTTCCTATGTGAGGTCTGAAGGTGGCCTCGCGACAGCGTTCAGTAAGGGGAAAACATGGCTTAGCGTCGTTTTCTCAGGGGTCTTTCTTGTTGTGGCAGGATGGATCGCGGCTCATTGGATCGGCATTGCTGCGTGTATTTCATCGATCTTTGTGGCGGCGCTTTTTTCCGTGTATTGTTTCAGAAAGATCGGTGGATACACGGGCGATACCCTGGGGGCCATTTGTGAAATCACGGAAATTATCCCGGCCCTGGCGGCTGTAGCCGTGGTCGGGATATTTACCTGAAACATTCATGTGTTTATTTATTTGATCTTAACGGTACCCGATACGCTTAATGATCCGTGCTTGACTCCTTTAAGAGATTTTATGTTATCCGCAAGCTTGCTAATCGCGCTGAATAGCCCTTTTACTGCAACAATCTCCAGGCAGTTGTGATGATCAAGATGGATATGCTGCGATGATTGGATAATGTCCTGGTGGTCATGCTGAACGTCAATAATTTTGTTCAGAAGGTCTCGCTGATGATGATCATAGATAAAGGTGATCGCACCGGCGACTTCGCGATCCTCTTCTAAATCCTTCTTCAGTAATTCGTGACGGATTAAATCTCGAATAGCTTCAGAACGATTTGTGTACCTCCGCTTCTTGATCAATCTATCAAAATTATTGAGCAAAGCCTCTTCCAGAGAGACTCCGAATCTGATTATTTTAGACATGAGTTACCTCGGTGCTACAAAGGCAAGTTTAATAACACATTTCTGCCCGCCTAGACAGCAGAAACTGTTTGATTATGTCAATATGTCGAAACATTCCTTCATCCCGAAGTTACGTTTTGTGTTCTTTCTGATATGGGTGTGCCCATGCTTGCCTTTCGTTAAGAAATAAGCCGTAGAGAGATACCACAATAGGCAACAGTATCGCTTTTATAAATCAATACCTTTCAGGCTCTTTCAATAATAGTTGCAGGGGCCATTCCCCCGCCTGTACAGAGCGACACAAGGGCGTATCTGGCCTTTCGCCGCATGAGTTCGTTCACTACAGTGACCGTCAGGCGGCAACCAGAATTGCCCACGGGATGTCCGAGGGCAAGAGCGCCGCCGTTTACATTCAATTTGCCCTGGTCTGCTTTTAGCTCCTTTGCCCAGGCAAGAGGTATTGGTGCGAAGGCTTCATTGATTTCAAAAATATCGATATCACCAATGGAAAGGCCGGCTTTCTTAAGAACTTTGGGCGTTACGTAAATAGGACCGGTGAGCATGATCTCCGGATCAGATCCGATGACAGCACTCGCGACAAAGCGGGCCATTGGATTCAGGTTGAGTTCCTTTACCTTCTCTTCGCTCATGAGAACCACCGCAGACGCACCGTCGGTGATGGTACTCGATATGCCGGCCGTTATCCATTTCGTATTGGGCAACACCTTGAGAGAATACAGCGTTTCCTGAGTTGTCTCAGGTCTGATGGTTTCATCCGTATCCCTCACAATCTCATTACCCTCTTTATCGACGCCCTTCATGGGCAGAATTTCATTTTTAAAATACCCGTTGATAGTTGCCGCGTGGGCCTTCTTGTGGCTCGCGATGGCAAACTCGTGACATTCTTCACGTGTAATTCCCCACTTGTCCGCTATCATTTGCGCCGCCTTGATCTGATCCGGATTGCCGTACTTGCTTGTGTAATATCCACCGAAGGGATTTCCCATGGGCTTTCCCGTATACAGGGTGCCGTTCAAATCCGAAAACATCCCATACTTCGTCATGAATTCGCATCCGCTCGCGATTACCACATCCATCACGCCGGTGGCGATCATGCTGCAGGCGATCTGGACTGCGGTGAGACTGCTCCCGCACTGACGGTTCACCGAGAGGCCGGGAACGGTCATCGGCAGCTTCGACGCCAGCACACCCATACGCGCCAGGGTGAAGCCCTGCTCGCCGATCTGATACACGGTGCCCGTGATCACATCGTCCACAATAGCCGGGTCGAGATCAATCCTGCGGACGACTTCATCCAATATTGTTCCGAGGAGTTCGGGAGCTGTCCAGTTCCTCAAATATCCGTTCTGCCTTCCGATCGGGGTCCTCACGGCGCTCACAATAAAAACATCCTTCATAACGATCTCCTTAATGTAATAGTGCGATTATCTTGTCATGGTATGATTTTTTATCCTCCCTTTTTGTTGCAAAAAGGATCCGAGGATGCAAGGGTTCAAGTCAATTGAACCCTGAAGTAACCAAAATACTTTTTTGGAGATTTACCCTATTTTTTTGTATAATCATACACTCCTTTGCCTGTTTTTCTTCCGAAACGTCCTGCCCTGACAAGCTTCTTCAAGAGCGGAGCGGGACGGTATTTATCTCCCAGTTCCTCGTGCAGACCTTCCATGACGCGAAGGAGCGTTTCATTTCCCACAAGATCGGACAGCGCCAGTGGGCCGATGGGATGATTGCAGCCAAGCATCATGCCTTTATCGATATCCTCGGCGCTCGCAATACCTTCATCAAGGGCGTAGAAGGCCTCGTTCAGCATGACGCAGAGTATTCTGTTCACTGCGAAAGCTGGCGCCTCTCTCACGACAATGACTTCCTTGCCGATCTTTTTTCCCCATTCCCTGGCAATCTCCAGGGTTTCATCTGAGGTCTCGTAGCCCCTGATAATTTCCAGAAGGTGCATTACCGGCACAGGATTGAAAAAATGGGTTCCGATAAACCGGTCCGGCCTCTTCGTATTGGCTGCCATCTCTGTGATAGAAAGACCGGAGGTGTTCGTAAAAAACAGGCAATGGGCCGGTACGATGTCCTCGAGTTCCTTGTAAACCTGCTTCTTCACCTCCATTACCTCGATGACCACCTCTACTACGATGTCTGCTTTGCCGGCGGCCTGCGTAAGATCAAGGGTTGGCGTGATCCTGTCAAGAATCGCTTCCATTTCGTCCTTCGCTCGTTTCCCCTTATCCACATCACGGCTCAGATTTTTCCTGATTGAGTTCATCCCGGCGTCGATAAATCTCTGCTCAATATCTCTCATCGTTACCTGAAAACCCGCCTGGGCACATACCTGCGCAATGCCGTTTCCCATCAAACCGGCTCCCAAGACGCACACATTTTTTATGTCCATGATACCTCTCCTTTGGTATTGAAATGTTGATAGTTGTTGTAAGCGCCATTTCGAAGAGCACTACGATAAGAAATCATACTTGCTGCCATAACACACGAATTTAAGGAATCGTTACGATACCCTCATCCCGTATGGGCAGGGATTTCTCGGGGCTTGCCCTGGCAAATACGAAGGGATCGAAATGACGGGGGAATATTTATTTCATACTTTCATTTGCCGGCGAAAATATCTTTATATGATGAACGCATTTCTCTTTTCAGGATCTTGCCCGTCGGCGTTTTAGGGAGTGCGTCCACGATGACCACCGCTTTGGGACATTTAAAGGTAGCAAGTTCCTTCCGGCAAATGTCCATAATTTCCTCCTCCGTGATCTTCTGGTCTTTCTTAGGAACGACGATCGCCGTCACAGCCTCTACCCACTTCGGGTGCGGGAGACCAATAACGGCAACCTCCTGGACGCGCTTATCAAGATAGATAACCTCTTCAACTTCACGGGTGGGGACGTTCTCCCCGCCGGTCTTCACCATGTCCTTTTTCCGATCAACGACGGTTATATATCTATCCTCATCCATGACTCCGACATCTCCGGAATGAAACCATCCTCCTTTCATAGCCTCTTCCGTCTTTTCGGGATCCTTGAAATACATGGACAACGCATGAGGGCCCTTCCCGCAGATCTCTCCCGGGATACCATGTGTATCAATAGATTTATTATCGTCATCTTCCAGCCTTGTTTCCATGTTCAGCCCTCCCATTCCGGCAGAACCAAGCTTCTTCAGCGCATCCTTTGCCTTGAGAATTGTGTGGTAGGGTGCAAGTTCCGTCTGCCCATAATAGTTGTAGATCCGGGCTCCCGGCAATCTTTCAATAAGCTCCTTGAGCACCTCTACCGGCATGATCGATGCGCCGTAGTAACACTTTTTAAGACTGGAAAGGTCGTATTTGTCAAAATCGGAATGCCTGAGCATGCCGATCCAGACAGTTGGCGGAGCAAAAAACAACGTAGCTTTGAAGTCGGAAATATTCTTAAGAATCAAGCCGATATCTGGAGCGATCAACACGTTGGTTCCTCCGACCCAGAAAATCGGGTTCAAAAACACGTCGCGCTGCGCGCAGTGATATATTGGAAGAGCGTTGATGGAGATATCATCCTCGTCGTATTGCCCGTCAATAATCGCTCCCATGTACTGGGCCATCAACGCCTGGTTGCTGATGATAACGCCTTTGGGCAGTGTTTCCGTTCCGCTTGTATAGGTCATTTGCACTGGATCTTCGATATGAAGGATCACGTCAGGTTCTTCGGCGGGATATTTTTTGAACCACGCATCAAAATCCCTGAATTGATCATTCACCGGGGGCTTTCCAGCGCCCTGATTGGACCAGATCAAGGTTTTTACAGTGGGCATATCATTGAGGACATCTTTAACCAGGTCATAGAGGGAATCCTCAACAATAAAAACGTTACTTTCCGAATGGTTTATGCAGTAGGAGATATCCTTCCCCTTCAAGAGGTAATTAATCGCCAGGTAGATGGCTCCTATTCTGGTACATCCAAACCAGGTCAAGACGTGGTGGATCGTGTTGTGAGCCAGAATGGCGACACGATCGTACTTTTGCACACCAAGGTCTGCGAGCGCATTGGCTACGCGGTTGCAGTCCGCTTCCAACTGGCTGTACGTAAGCGTTGTATCCCGGAAGATCAAGGCCTTCTTATCAGGGTAATGGTACCTGCTGCGGCGGAGCATGTCCGCAATGACCCAGCGGTTCACCTTGTTGTATCTGTTCATCAGGAACTCGACATTTTCTTTGTTCAAGGTAAAGTACCTTGCCTTATCCTCTTCTGTTAACGCTTTCCAAAGGTTTGACATACATTTATCCTCCTTTTTCCTTGCCCTCTTTGTTAACATTGACGGCTCTGGCATACTACCACCATCTCATCGAAAAACTAACACTTGCATTCCCCTTCCTGTGCTGCTTCAGCCGTGAGACGCACGCTGCACCCACATGGGTGTATATTTGCCTCTCGTCCTGGCCTATTATCATATTTTGGCACATAGGTCTTCGGATTTTATGGATAAAATCTTCCAATACGATCTCCGTTCATCATATCTTAGGCAGCCTCCGAAACATCTTGGTAAACTGCATCATCTCCGCTAAATCGGAGATCCTTATCTTTCCCGTCATGAAAGCTACTTCTGCTTTTGTTCTTCCTGTTTCCACATCTTTATAGGTCTTGTCTGAAACCTTTACGGTGCACTTTGCTTCACCGTTCAGTCCCCGCTCGACAGAGCACTTCCCCTTCTTGACGGTTGCCGTAAACTGCCCGCCTTCGGGTCCGGAAATGTCAAAATGGAAAACCGTTTCCCAGTCTCCGGCCTTTTCCGGCAGGAACCGCTCGGGCAGGGATTGAAATATATCCGCCGCAGTGTGTGGGGTAGGGGGGAGAGTTTCTTCTAACTTTCCTTCCAGCGGTTGTTCCTTCTCTTTTCTTTCCTGAGCGGGTCGATAATCTACCTGATCGATCAGGATACGGGCAATGATCTCCCTCATGATTTCAGAAGTGCCGCCGACAATTGTGCCTACTCTGACATCGCGATACATCCTGGAGATTAAATATTCGTCCATATATCCATAGCCGCCGAAGAACTGGAGACAGACATCTGCCGTCTTCTTGGCGAGTTCGCTCGTCAGAAGTTTGGCCATGGATGAATAATCAACAGCCATTTCGCCCTGGCTGTGGAGCCACGCCGTGTAATAGGTGAACTGACGAGCCGCTTCCAGTTCCGTCTTCAAATCTGCCATAGCGTGACGGATCACCTGAAATTTTGCGAGAGGTCTGCTGAAGGCCTGTCTCTCTTTAATATATCTAAGAGTCAATTCCAGGCCTAGCAAGGCGCCGTTTAAAGAGCCGATAGCGCCAACCAGCCTCTCAAGCTGGAAGCATTCCATGATATAATAGAACCCCCTGTTTTCCTCGCCGATAAGATTTGTAATGGGGACGCGGACATCTTCGAAGGTCAATTCTCCCGTATCGGAAGAGTGCCAGCCCATCTTATGGAGTTGTCGTGCAGAGAATCCCGGTGTAGTGTGATCCACGATGATCAGGCTGATACCACCAGCTCCGGCCTCAGTATCCGTTTTTGTCGCCACGATGACGAAATCCCCGAAGACACCATTCGTGATAAAGGTTTTCGAACCGTTGATGATGTAGTAATCACCGTCCCTGACGGCCTTTGTCCGGATGGCCGCCACGTCTGAGCCTGTATTTGGTTCAGTGACGGCGAGTGCCCCGATCTTCTCTCCCTTAATTGAAGGGATCAGGTAATTGTTTTTTAATGTTTCACTTCCGAAGCGGTAGATATACTCCGCTGCCATATACTCATGGACGCTGACAGCGGCAGCGAATCCTCCCATAGTGGAACGCGGTAATTCTTCAAGAAATACGACTGAATAAAAGAAATCTGCTCCCGTTCCACCGTATTGTTCGGGGTAATTGATGCCAAGGAACCCTAACTCTCCCATCCTGGTCCAGATGAAATGGGGAATACGTTGGTTTTTCTCCCAATCCTCCGCGTGCGGGGCAACTTCCTTTTCAATGAACTGCCTCACTGTATTCCTGAACATTTCATGATCCGGGGTAAAATATAACGATCTCATACACACTCCGTTTCTTTTTCCCTGTATCCCTTACCTGCCCTTTGATATTCACCCCTCTAATCTTCTTTGTACATGCTGTCGAGAAGGTCTTTATTTTTTTCCTCAATAACCCTTTTCTTCAGTTTCATCGTCGGGGTCATATCACCGCCTTCGATAGAAAAAGGTTCCTGGAGGATACGAAAATATTTGATCTGCATAAATCTGGGAAGTTGCTCGTTTGCTCTGTCTACTTCCTTCTGTACTTTTTCCATGATCAGGGGATGGTGAATCAATTCCGGCCATGTATGATCTTTGATCCCGTTATATTCAGCCGTTGCCTTCACAGCATTTTGATCAAGGACCAGGAGCGCCGTGAGATAGTTCCTCCGGTCTCCGTGTACATACGCCATCTCGATATGTCTGCCTCCGAGGAGAAGGTTTTCGATAGGAGCAGGAGCGATATTCTTTCCACCTGAGGTAATGATAAGCTGTTTTTTCCGATCTGTTATGATGATGCGTCCCTCCTCGTTAATCTCCCCGATATCGCCTGTACGGTAAAATCCGTCTTCTGTAAAGGTAGCGTATGTTTCCTCCGGGTTGCGCCAGTATTCCTTGAAGATATTAGGCCCTTTCACTTCCAGTTCACCGTCCTGTGCAACGCGGACAGTAACGCCGGGAAGGGGTTTCCCCACTGTGCCGAAACAGTAGTCATATGGGCTGTTCAGCGTGGAAGGTGTCGTTGCCTCCGTGGCGCCCCATCCTTCCAGAATCAGGATATCCATGGCATCGAAAAATTCCGCTACCTCTTTGCTGAGAGGCGCTCCGCCGGAAACGCAGAATTCTAACTGGCCGCCAAAGGCGCTTTTCACTTTTTTGAAAAGGAGGGCATCGGCGAGTGTATGGCGAATTTTCAGATACCAGGGTAAAGGCAGACCTGACCGCTTATAGACGCTCTTTTTCTTTCCTGTATTGAGAGCCCAATAGAAAATTGCTTTTCTGATGAGAGACGCAGAGCGGACGCCCTGAGTGATCCTGGCGTGTATCTTTTCGAAGACACGTGGAACGGCCACGAAGAAATTAGGCTTAACCTCACGGAAATTTTCTATTAGTGTAGTGATATTTTCTGCATACGCAATACAACACCCCAAAAAGAGAACCAGATAATACCCGGCAAAATGCTCGAAGGCATGGGCAAGGGGGAGAAAACTGATGTTTCGTTTCAGCTTGCTGATATCTTTCACATGTTCTATGAGCATTTCGATTGTTCTAATGTAATTATTGTGTGTAAGAACGACACCTTTCGGGTTTCCCGTTGTACCGCTTGTGTAGATAATGCAAATCGTGTCTTCGCCTTCGATATTTTCGGCAATTTCATGGATTTTCGTAACTGTCGCAGAGGGTGCTTCTTCTTGTAAAAGCTCTGAAAAGGGGAATATCCAGGAACGATCACTTATTAAACTAGATTCATCGAAGACAAAGACGCCTCTCACGCTGGGGATATTGTTCCTGATAGCAAGGATTTTTTCGAGCTGAAGACTGTCTTCTACAAAAAGATAGGAAGCCTCCAGATTTTGAATAATGAAGGCAGCTTCCTCAGGAAGAGAGGAAGCATAAATGGCCGAGTTGATGGCACCGGCTAGTAGCACTCCTGTATCGGCCTCGGCCCATTCCGGGCGGTTTTGTGATAAAACAGCGATACGGTCACCAGGTTGAAGTCCCTTCTTCATCAAGCCGGAGGCCACACGGAAGCAGATATTTTTAAACTCACCATAGGACATCGTCTGGTAGCTTCCCCCGGATTTGAACATGAGCGCCGGGTTCTCCGCGTACCGGGAGAAGTTGTGCAGGAGAACCTGGTTGAAATTTTTATATGTCATCATGTCTTCAAATTCCAGATCGCTGTGAGCTTTATGTATAGAACCTTTGATTATTCGCTTCGCCGTCTCGGAGGATCTGCGCAGGTGTAAATCGCGGTCCGAGCTTCTCTGCCAGTTGCTCCATGAGGGAAAGAAACTTCGGAAGTCCCAAATTATCGATATGACGGAAAGGCCCTCCAAGAAAGGGAGGAAATCCCAATCCGAACACAGCGCCAATATCGCCGTCCCGCGGTGATTGCAAAATACCTTCTTGAAGGCACAGGGCTGCCTCATTTACCATGACAAGGGATAATCGGTTCTGAATTTCGAGCGTGTCAAATTTCTTTCGACCTGGTCCGCCAAAGAAGGTGTAAATCTCTTTATTTACTTCCTTTTTTTTCTTGCCTGCCGTATCACCGTAACGATAAAATCCCCGGTTATTTTTACGGCCCCTGTAGCCGGCCGCAAATAACTTTTCCATGGCCGTGTTCGGTATGGCGCCTCTTATAGAGAAAAGCGGGCCCATGACATTTGAAACATGGGCTCCCACATCAATTCCGACCTCATCTATGAGGGCGATGGGTCCAACGGGATAACCGAACCGGCGCATGGCCCTATCGATATCTTCAATGTCTCCGCCTTCATCAAGAATCTCGAGAGCTTCATTCAAAAGTGGCGCCAGGATACGGGTAGTGTAAAAACCGGGCCCATCACGGACGATGATGACCGTCTTTCCCTGTCGGATGCCCACATCAAGGGCCGTTGCCCTGACCCAGTCCGCCGTTTTTTCCGTGATGATGATCTCCAGGAGCGGCATTTTGGGAACGGGGGAAAAATAGTGCATTCCGATGACCTGTTCGGGGCGAAGGGAAGCCGCAGCGATGCTTCTGATGGGGAGCGAGGAGGTATTGCTCGCAAAGATCGCTTCCTCCTTTGCATGGGCTTCTGCTTCTGCAAGAATTTTTCTCTTGATATCCAGGTCTTCGAACACCGCTTCAATGATGAGATCTGCCTTATCGAACCCCCTGTAATCCGTACACCCTGTTATGCGGCTGAAGGTTAGGTCCCGCTGGAATGGTGAAAGGGCCTTCTTTTTCACCTTCCCGTCCAGGTACTGCCAGACTGACTTTTCTCCCCATCCCACAGCTTCATGGTTGATATCTTTGAGTAAAACCTTCATACCACTTGTAGCGCTTACATTGGCGATTCCCGATCCCATGAGCCCGGCTCCCAGAATGCCGATTTGACTCACAGGACGTACCAGATCTTTTCTGGGATTCTTTTTCATGGCCGTCATGCTCAAAAATATCTGCACCAATTCCCGGGACTGGGGACTTACCATAAGCTCGCCGAATTTTTTCGTTTCCTCTTCTATCCCCGCTTCCAGACCTTTTTCCAATCCCGCTTTAACGCATTCAATAATTTTGAAAGGAGCCGGATAATTTCCCCATGTTTGTTTCCGGACCAATTCCGCTGCCTTCTTATACACAATGCTGCGGCTCAAAGCGTTGCTTTCCAACAACTTCACTACAAAAGGTTGTTTTTTCTTTCGTTCCGGTGGCTGGTCGGCCAGCGTGAGGGCTGCCTTTTTCGCCGCCGGGAGGAGACCGTAAGGGTGGATGAGGTCGTCCACGAGCCCCATTTTCATCGCCTGGCGGGGGTAGATATTTTTCCCCGTGAGCATCATGTCCAATGCGGCCTGCAATCCGATAAGGTGTGGAAGGCGCTGGGTGCCCCCTCCTCCGGGGAGGAGCCCCAGTTTCACTTCCGGCAACGCTAGAATTGTCTTTGGATCATCACTGGCAACACGATAATGGCAGGCCAGGGCCACCTCGAGACCGCCGCCTAATGTTGCTCCGTGGAGAGCCGCCACAATAGGTTTGGGAAAGTTCGCCATCCTGTTCAAAAGGGTATGCCCCTTGCGACTCAGCGCTTCCGCCTCTTCGGGACTCGTCATATCTTTGAACTTGTCAAGATCTGCGCCGGCGATAAAGTTGTCCGGCTTCCGGCTGATGAGGACGATCCCCTTTACCGTCTCGTCCTTTTCCAGGCTGTCCAGAATTGCCGTGAATGTACCCACAAGGTCGAGGGATATCGTATTCACTTTCTCACCCGGCTGATCCAGCCAGATTACTGCCACTCCATTCTCTTTCTCAATCTGTCCATACGGCATGACTGCCTCCATAGGTTATTTTCTGCGTTCCAGGATAATCGCGTTTCCCGAGGCGCCTGCGGCGCAGGAGGCGATGAGGGCAAAAGTCCCGTCTTCCCGGATGAGGCGATTGGCCGCCGTGGTAACCAGTCTCGCTCCCGTGGCTCCGAAAGGGTGGCCTAGGGAGAGGGAGCCGCCAAGGGTGTTAAACTTATCGAGGGGGATCTCTCCCACTTTTTGGGATCGTCCGAGTTTATCCCTGGCAAAGTCATCGGAAGCAAGGCATTTCAGATTCGCCAAAATCTGTCCGGCGAAGGCTTCATGGAATTCAAAAACATCTATATCGGGAAGCGCAAGTCCTGATATATCTAACACTTTCGGTGTCGCGTAGGCAGGTCCAAGGAGAAGTTCTTCATAGGGGTCCTGGGCTGTGTAGACGGAGGCGCGGATTGCGACCTTCGCTGTGTACCCGAGTGATACGGCCACATCTTCCGCCATGAGGAGGACAACGGAAGCCCCGTCGGTGAGAAA
>DNUI01000004.1:2253-10828 GCA_003508565.1 Syntrophaceae bacterium | reverse complement strand
TTCGGCCCGTGTCTCCATCAGCAACGGGAAAGACATTGATGCGATCCAGGAGATCCGCCCATGCTGTAAGGCGTTCTATGCCAGCGGCAAGGGCCTGCCGGAAGTTCTCCATCATGGCTCAGAACCAAAATCCAATGTGATGCAGCGCCATTTTGATGTAAGGATCATCACGATGTCACCCGAAGAGGTTGGATCCGGCGATGGCCCGCGCAAGCCGCTCGATATCTGCGTCCATCTCCCTGTCTTCCATCAGAGCTTTCGAGAATGTTCGAATCCGACCGATGAGGACATGCAACTGCGGCCGGCTATCGAGGTTTCCCCTGATTTCACAGCCCTGCGAGGCGGCAAGGAGGTGAATGGCCAGAACCCGCTCCGTGAGGGTACAGATTCGCTCCGCATCCCGGGCCGCGATGGTTCCCATACTGACCTTGTCCTGATTGTGGGATTCCGTGGAGCGCGAGAATGAAGCTGCGGGCATAGTCAACTTCAGGGCTTCCGCCGTCAGGGCCGACGTGGAAAGCGACATGGCCTTGAAGCCATGGTGAAACACAAAATCCTCTCCCGTAACCCTTACCAGGTCTGCCGGGAGCCCCCGGCTGAGATGAGGATCCACCAGGAGCGCCATTTGCCGGTCCGACATGTCTGCAACGGAGGCCAGGGCCGCCTTCAGGGCGTCCATGGCAAACGCCATATGGCCGCCATAGAAATTCCCACTCATGAGCGGCTGACCCGTCTCCGGATCAAAGATGGGATTGTCATTGGCACTGTTCGCTTCCGTCTCAACCCACTGCCCGATCCATATCAGGGCATCGTAAAGGACTCCGATGATCTGCGGTGCACACCGAACGGAATAAGGATCCTGCAAGGTCTCCCGCGTTTGCGACTCGAGATCGCCATTCATTTCCTTCGTATGGAGCAGTTCAGAAAGTCTCAGGGCGACGTCGATCTGCCCCGGAAATGGTTTTGCCTCACCGATAGTCGGATGGAAATGGAGAGCCTTCCCCTTCAATGCGTGAACGGTGAGGGATGTGGCGCAGACTGCTGCATCGAGGATTCGCTCCGCCCTTTCTACGGCAAGAGCAGCTATTCCTGTCATGGTGGAAGTGCCGTTTATCATGGAGATAGCCTCCTTCGGGGCAAAGGCATACGGGGCAAGGCCCGCTAACGTTAGTGCCTCGGCGCCAGACATACGCTTTCCCCGATAGAAAACCTCCCGCTCCCCCGTCAAGGCTGCCGCGACGTAAGACATGGGGGTCAGATCACCGGAAGCACCGACAGATCCTTCACAGGGGACGACGGGTGTAATTCCATGATTGAGGAATGCTATCAGTCTCTTTAAAAGCCCCAGAGATATTCCAGAATATCCTTTCGACAGACAGATCAGACGGCAGAGCATTGCTGCCCGTGTGGCCTCGATGCTGAGAGGCTCACCGGTTCCACAGCCGTGAAACGGGATAGGATTAGCCCCCCGGTGTTTACGAATTTGATCCCGTTTCAAGCGCTTTCCGCAGGACTTGCCGAAACCCGTGGAAACGGCATACACAGGGACACCTTCCTGAATGGCTCTGTGGAGCATAGCTTCACTGCGGCGGATACGCTCCTGGAAACTTTTTTCCCGGCTGAGCTTCACCCGGGCATTTTCCCGGGCCACCGCGACGATCTCTCGGAGTGTCACCAATCCATCACCAATAATCACTGCTTCTGCTGCACTTCTTTTCATTCCTTCCCTCCAGACATCTTTTCCTTCTTTCCGAACCTGCGGGCCATCAGTTCCCTCCTGCGACCCCGAAATGTCCCGTCGGCTTTCTCTTTTTCCATTACCTTCTGCATCAGTTTGAACATCTTGTATGTCTGGGGTTCATCCCGGTAAAATGTATCCCATGCATGGGTGTAAAGCTCCTGTAGCTTCTCTGGAGACAGATTTTTGGGCTGGAACACCACCTTGTCCGCCGTATAATTATTCCAGTCATAGGAAAGGATGCGCCCGGCCCGGTGCAGGTCGTCGAAAGCCCTGGTGTGGGGAAACGGCGTGAGGATGGTAAATTCGGCGAGGTCCAGGTCGATTTCCAGGAGAAAATCCACGAGCCGCCGGATGTCATCCTCCGTATGGTCATCGAGGCCCAGGAGGATCGTACCCTCCACGGCGATATCATGATCATGGTAGCGGCGGATACGATCCCGTATATAGTCCGATGTATCAAATACAGCCTGATAGACATACCAGGCGCCCGCCTGCGCCGCAAGATCAAGAATTTTATCATCATCCTCGATGGGATGACAGCACCATTTTTTCTTCAGGGGGATCATGGCGGTAAACAGCTCACGCTCCCATTCTTTATCCTGAGCAAGGGAATTGTCCACAATGAACAGACGATTGTTGTCGATTGCCTCCAGTTCTTCCACAACCCGGTCAATGGGGCGGGGGCGGAACTTCCTTCCCCCCAGAAAGGCCACACAGCAGGGATAGCAATTGAAACGGCATCCCCGGGACGCGTGCACGAGATCTACCATCTGCACACCCTTATAATAGTAAAATTCCCGGTTCAAGATGTCTCTTCTTGCCGTTCCGATGGATGCTACAGGAGGAAAATCCGTCATGTAATCATAGCACTGCCGCAGCCGGCCGTTTCTGAAATCACGGAAGACCTCCTCCATCCTGCCTTCCGCCTCGCCGAGAAAGACGGCATCAGCGTGGAGCATCGTTTCCTCGGCATGAAGCATCGTTGCAATCCCACCGAAAATAACCTTAATGCCCTTCTGTCTGTACTCGTCGGCAATTTCCCATCCCCGTTTTATCTGGCTCGTCAGCATCATTGATATGCCGACAAAGTCGGGAGAATCATCGAAGGTGACGGGTTCCACATTTTCATCGACAAATTCGACTTCCACATCGTCGGGCAGCGTTGCGGTAAAGACGACGGGGCCATGGGGCGGAAGGTGAAATTCCGTCTGCCTTTCCAGCTTCTTCCATTTTGGGTAGATAAGTTTAAATTTCAATTCTGTTTCCTTTATTACAATGATTTATCTTTTCGACCCCTTCGTAGTTGCTCAGTGTAAACTCCGGGAGAAATCCTTCTCCCAATCGAAGGGGGGATATTAAAGATTCCTCGTCGCTTTGCTCCTCGGAATGACACAAAACATATATTTGCAATTATGCACTATTCATCATCATCCGGAGTTTTACCGGGGCGTATACGGTTTGCCTCGTAAGAAACCGGCTCCGCGCTGATTAACTTCAGGCGGAGTGAATACTCCCGAAATCCGAAACCTCTCAGTTCCACCATCCCGGGAATCCTGTTTCGTACGTCAACGGCTCGTATCTTTCTCAACAGCTCATGACTGGTATTGTATGCTTCGATACCCCATGACCCATCATTATGGACGATCACATCCACAGTTGCATCCCTGCGTCCCTGGTACCGGCAGACAGTCGCTCCATCTGCGTTCACACCGGAATCCAAGAGTTTTCCATCAGGGGCAAGAAAAATAAGACGGACATCCTCCATCATGTAAGGGGCAAACTGATCCGCATTAAAAGGCGGAACGGCCCGGTTTACCCGCACCTCTTTCTCACACCGGGCATCAAACAGGACAAATCCTTCGAGGGTCATGATCACGCTGTGGATAGTTTTTTCCGTCGGATCGAACACGGTAATGCCGATCACCGTTCCCGTCTTGCCGCCGGGAAATGACACCTCTATTGAATGGATGAAACGATAGGGGGTATCGAGGAACGGCCGGCGGCATTGCCCTTTGGCATCCGGCACCACCGATGGATCCACAGGCCTGATGACAGGAAGGCGGCTGCAGGACATGAGAAAGATCATACACATCAATATCAGGACCCGGCGTCCATGGAGCGTGAAGGCTTTCATCCTACTTCCCGGAACAATGTTTCAGAAATTTTTCTGTTAATCTGCACATCGTTGAATTCAAAGAGGGTATAGTTCCCTTCACTTTCAATGATTTTCACGGATTTTATGACTCCCTGCCTGTCCGGTGAAAGAGTAATCACGATGCGCGAAATCATGGACGCAAGACCTTTTTCTTTCGGCGTGAGGATTATCCTCGCGCCCTTCCCTCCTTTCAGAGTCGCGGAAAAATGCTCGTTTTCAGTAAACTGCCCCCTGGTCCACCGTCCGATTTCCTGCAGAACAATCTGCATCGACTCAAGAGACCCGCTCGCATCCTCTACCAGTCCTCTACTTCCCTGGGTGTATCGTTTGATACTCCCCTTCTGCATAAGGAGCACACTTTTTATCGGAGAGGTGTATTCCCATCTCACTGAATCAGGAGTCTGAAAGTAAAAAAGCCCCTTAGAAACAAGGGGTTTGGTAAGGATCTGCATATGTTTTTGTTGAGAGAACTGAGCGCTCACCGATGTTATCTTTGCCGATTCCCGGCGGATATCTTCCCAGGTATTCACCCATGCCAGTATAAAAGCACATGAACAAAGTATCCCGACAAGGAGCACATATCTTTTCGCTCTGTTTTCCATCATGTATTCCATTAAAACATGCCACCGTTGACGGAAATGACCTGGCCTGTAATGTACGAGGCGTCATCAGAACACAAGAAACGGACAACCCTGGCAACTTCTTCCGGCTTCCCGACTCTTGCCATGGGAATGATGTCCTTGATTCTCTCTATCGGTGCGCCCTTGATCATCTCCGTGTCAATTAACCCCGGGGCAACCACATTCACACGAATACCAAGCCTGGCTACCTCTGATGCCAGGGCGCGGCTGGCCGCTATCAGTCCTGCCTTTGCCGCGGCGTAATTGGCCTGCCCCCTGTTTCCGATAAGGGCAGACACAGACGAAATGGATACTACGGCGCCTCTGCGATTTCTGGCCATCCTTTTGATAACCGGTTTCGTTACGTTGTAAAAGCCTTTCAGTGTTGTTTGAATCACCGTATCCCAATCTTCCTCCGGCATCATCATGAACAACCCATCCGCGGTGACTCCGGCATTGTTGACGAGGACCCGCAGGCTTTGATTCTGCGAGATTATTCCCTCCATCTGTTTTGCCGCTTCCCCTGAGTCGGCCACGTCAAACCGTACTTTTTCCCCGGCACCACCTTTTGAATGGATGATGTCCAGGGTTTCCCCGG
Source organism: Syntrophaceae bacterium (assembly GCA_003508565.1). Taxonomy (GTDB): domain Bacteria; phylum Desulfobacterota; class Syntrophia; order Syntrophales; family UBA2185; genus UBA2185. The sequence goes on along the minus strand of DNUI01000004.1, from coordinate 5,714 downwards.
CCGCCTGATCGTTCGCTTTGTAAGTAATGATGACCTTATATCCTGCTTCCGCCAGTTCTATGGCGATGGCACGGCCAATACCCCGGCCACCTCCGGTCACCAGGGCAACCTGTTCCTCTTTCATGCTGTTCAAAATCCCCCCTAACCCCCGCCTCTTTTTCAAAAGTGGGAATTTACAAAAACCGTCGGAATGTCCCGCCCTCCGGGCGGGGAGCTTTCCTCAAACGTCCGAACTCAATCTATCGGAGACTGCCCGGTAATGTTTTTTTTATTACCTTTGTGGCTAGTATTCAGACCGAAATACCTGTATCCGAACCCGGCCCAGGATGTCCTTACCCGCCATAACGGTTCCCTCTATGACATTATAATTTTCCGCACTTGAAAGAGGTATCACCGAGGTAATGAGTTCCGTATAAAGCGGAATTCGATCCAGAAAAAAATCGGCGCTCTTAATGCCGACAAGCCATCCGCCCCCGCCACCCTTGTCAACCCCCTTTTTCCATCGAATATGCGCTGCTGCTGTTTGCGCGACAATCTCGATAAGGACGATAGGATCGACAAAACCTTCCTGGTAGAGGGGCCATTTATCGGACACCCGTGCCGAAGTGGTAACCTTATCGGCATTGATATCCAACACTTCGTCGATCAGTTTCATCCTGTCCCGATGGGGAATCAGCTTTTCAATATCCATCCTGTCATCACGAGGTGAGGTTTTTTCAGATGTTAAATACTACGTAAATGTGTTATGAGACGGCGGCATAGTAAATAAAAAAAATGAGATAAGTCAAGGGGAATTATTAATGGGGACACACCCCTACACGGCAAGAGATAGTACCCAACGGGAATGGTACCGGCATATCTTCACCTCTTTCCCGGAGCCGACCAGGGAATTTATTGTGAACGGCTGCACGTATGGAGAGGTGCATCGCCTCGCGTCAGGAATTCGCCGTCTCCAGCCGTCGGACGCAGAAGTCCACACCATGATCTGCATCTGCACCGTCAACAAGGCACTTATTGCCGCGGCACTTATCGCGGCGCTAACCGGAGGCCCCCGTCTTGTTCTCCCCTATTCCTTTTCACAACAGGCCATTGAAGAAGTCCTTGAGACACTTCCCTGTTCCTTTTTACTTGCGGACCACCCGGGAGACATTCCACCCGGTTGTGTGATCGTAACCTCCTCCATGCTCCGCCACGACTCCATAATTCCCGGTGTTTTCATGAAGCCGGATACCCCTTTTCTCATGCTTTTTACAGGCGGATCAACGGGAAAACCGAAGGTATGGTCGAAGACGCCCCGGAATATGCTCGCGGAGGCCCGCTGCCAGGCGGATATATACGGGATATCTCCCGACGATATCTTCTTATCAACAGTGCCGCCCCAACATATATACGGGCTCCTCTTTTCCGTGCTGATTCCCTTAATTTCTTCCGCGCGGGTTCTCGAAGGCGTCTATACCTTTCCCGGAGAAATCCTTCGGACCGCGAAGGAGCACAGGGCATCCATACTTGTCAGCGTTCCCGTTCATTACCGGGTTTTAAAGTCTGACGATTTGCAGCAGCATAATTTCAGGATGGCTTTTTCTTCCGCAGGTGTGCTGGATAAGGGGGACGCCGCATATTTTCATGAAAAAACGGGTCTGGACATTATTGAAATTTATGGATCCACGGAAACAGGGGGGATAGCAACGAGACGTCGTGTGAAGGACGGTGATTCTTGGCACCCCCTCGATATCGTGGAATGGAAGATACTTGACGAGAGATTACACGTACGGTCTCACTTTATCTCGCCAACGCTCCCCCGTGATGCCGATGGCTTCTTCGTCACCGCGGACTGCGCCGTACCTGACGCTAATCAGCGTTTTATCCTCCGGGGCAGGGTGGATGACATTGTGAAGATTGGGGGGAAGAGGGTTGACCTGGCTGCGGTGCAATCCAAGATAAAACTGATCCCCGGAGTTCGTGATGCAGTGGTTGTATCCCTTCCCACGGGGAAAGGGCGTCAAAACGAACTCGCTGCCCTTGTTGCGACTCATCTCGATGTACTTCAATTAAGAAGGCAAATCGCTGCGGTGAGTGAATCCTATGCCGTTCCCAAGCGCATAATCGTTATTGAAGAAATCCCCGTCACATCTACAGGAAAATATGACCGGACGGGGATCGAACGAATTCTTACGAAGAAACAATAATAAGCTCCGGCATCAAGAGGCAAAGAACATTAGGATTGACTTTTCAACCGTCCTCAGCGTATATGTCAACCATACTAGACTGCAAAGGAGGAACAGATTATGCGCGGAAAAAGCATGGTAGTTTTATTGACAGGTATTCTCTTATGCACCTTTCTTGCTGTCAATACCACAGTACAGGCGGACAAGGTAATGGTTGTCTCATTGACGAACTATGTTCCTCATTTTACGGCAGACCTGAGCAAATATAAAGGTAATCGTATCAATCTGTTAGACTTTGACAATCAGGCCAAAGACACTACTCTTGGATATTACTTCAGCCCGGATAAGAAAACTTCCTATATGGGCCCCTCTTTTATCGACAATTATTTCTGGTATTCTTGTGAAAAGGCCTTGATGAGTCTTGGCATGATAGTTTCCAACAGGAACAAGCCGGACCCCCATGCTCCGGCAGTGTGGATGAGCTTGAAGTCCATGTCCGACGCCAAGTTTGTGGTAGAGGTAAAATTGCAGAAATTCCTCTATAGCGTGTCCCTTACCAAGACTTACACCATCACCGGGGAGGATCTTCCCGCAAAACCGGAACAGCGTACACAGGAATACCTTGAGAAGCGCGCATACAACATGACCAACAAACTTTTCGAAACGATTTTGAATGATCCAGAATTCAAAACCGCGTATTTCAAAGCAGTCGCCGATATGGCCCCTCCTCAGGTTAAGTGACGATACTCATCGCTGCAGCCGCATATTTGGCAGGATCGGTCAATTTTGCCATTATTCTGCTCTCCCTGCTGGGGAAAGAGGACCCGCGGACAAAGTTCAGCGGCAACGCAGGAACAACGAATGTCTATCGCCAGGCGGGGATGTTCTGGGCCGCCGTCGTATTGATTCTTGATGTGGGCAGGGCGCTGGCAATCGGCGCCTCTGCCCTTTATTTACTTGACATACCGCTTGTGCCGTGGATCGGGCTGGCATTGATACTCGGCAACCGCTATCCCTGCTTCCACGGATTTCGCGGGGGGAAGGGCGTCGCCAGTTATATCGGCTTTGGCGCGGCCCTGTCAACGGTTTCCGCCGTACTTTCCTGTATGGTCTGGGTCATCCTGTTCGCTATTACCCGGATTCCTTTCATCGCTTCCTTTTTCATGATTATCACCATCGCCGCGGGAACTATTATCACGTACAGTCACGCGCCGGTAGCTGTTTCCGGTGTTCTCGGAACGGTATTGCTCATATTCTACAATCATAAGGGGAATATTGAAGCCCTGAGAGAAAAAA
>DNUI01000004.1:0-2189 GCA_003508565.1 Syntrophaceae bacterium | reverse complement strand
GAGAAGCGGCCGCTTTCCGGTATGAAACAGAGAATCTTCTGCCCTTCTTTCAACATCCCCGAATGAAACAGTTCCTCAAGCATTACATAGATCGAGGCTGATCCGGTATTCCCCTTATATGCCAGGTTAGTGAACCACTTTTCATAAGGAACGGTAAACCCGATTCCCACCATGGCGTTGTATATTTTATCCCGGAAGAAATACGACGAATAGTGAGGGAGGAACCAGTCCACTGATTCGGCGTTCAGGTTCCTCTTCTCTATGGTCCTTGCCAGGGCCATGTCTACGGCAACCTTCACGATCTCTTCATTCAGAATAGTCATATCCTGTTTCAGGGCAAAATAATTATTATCCAGGGCTTCCTTGAGTGAGTCAATCTGACGCCACCCCGTAATTGAACCATCATCACCTTTGACGGCCCCCGCGTACATGCATACCTCATACTGCCCGGCATAAGAAACATGCTCAATCCAATCCACTTTCAGTGAAAGCCGATCCAGATTCTTTCTCGCGGACATAAATACCGCCCCGGCGGCGTCGGACAACATCCATCGGAGAAACTCCGCGTCAAAGGGGACGATGGGATTTCTTTTTATTTCCATATCGCTCTGCAAATGCTCAAAGAACTTTGACCTGATAAGAGAAGATGCGAGCTCCGATCCTGTCGCCACGGCATTATCGCTGAATCCCATGGCAACATTCATGAAGGCATATTTAAACGCCGCAATCCCGGCGAGACAGACCCCCGAGGTAGAGACTACTTCACAGGGAGGAGAGCCCAACTCTCCATGCACCATGAGGCCATGCCCGGGAACAATGACATCCGCCATGGATGTGCCGCAGCATAGACACAAAATATCATCAATTGTGAACCCTTCATAGGGCCTCAACATTTTAATCGCCTCTGCCGTCAATTGGGCATTTGTATGGGTCAATGTACCCGTTACCGGGTCGATGGCATAGTAGCGCTTCTCGATTTTATTATTGCCGAGAATTCGCTTTTTCATTCTTGATGGAATGTTATGGATTTTGCCAATGACCTCCTCAATTCGGCTGTTATCGACAGGTTCATTCGGCAAAAACGCTGAAACGTCATTAATATAAACGATCATTCAATCTCCTTGGTATGTGACGTTGTTTCTCATGACGTGCCTATTTACTAAATAGGAACCCTTGTATGCAAGGAAAAATTACATGTGTGAGTATACAAAATGACTGGCTGGTAAAGTCAGGCGGCTCAGCCGGATTTTGACGTTTTCCCATGCAGTCTCTTCACCAGATCAGAAAAGGTTTCATAAAATGCTTTTTCCGGGAGGGCTGTGGGAACGACCGCATTCGTGAAGGTGTAATAATCCAGGTCATGGATGATGATCCGGCCTTTCATTACCTTGTGGAGAGGCGTGCCGGGAATGGGTGTCAGCACCGACAGCACGGGTACCTGGATTTTGTGAGTTACAATGAACTGTTCCAGACGTACAAAATCTTCTTCTGTATACTCGGGAGAAACGATGAAATCCCCCACAATGAGCATACCCAGCTCATGGAGAAGTTCAATGGATCTGGGGATGATGTGAGATTTGTATTTCTTATTATACCCCTCAATTCTCCTGTCTTCTATATCCTCAAACCCGACGACCACCGCATGCAGACCGGCCTCTTTCCAGTCCTTCAATACATCATAATGCCGGATAATCGTATCCGCCCGGACATCGGCAATGTATTTTTTCCGGTTACCCAATTCTTTAATCTTTCGGCAGAGAGCGTTTGATCCTTCAGGATCACCGAATGTGTTGGCATCTACCATGCGGATAAAGGGGATATCGCCTAATACACGAATATCCCTGATGACGGACTCCGGCGAGTGGACCAGGTATTTTCCCCCCGTTGTTCCGGGAATAGTGCAAAAAGAACATCTGTGTGTACAGCCATAGGCGGTAATAACGAAGCCCATCTTCATCCCGAGTTTTTCCAGGACATAGTGTTCCCTGTATCGCGCCACAAGATCATAACGGGGTGCGCAATCATTCATCAGATCATATGGACCATAGTCTCTTGGTATAGAGGAAAGGGAGGCCCCGGGAGCCGTTTTTGCAATTCCGGGAATCGCTATGCCATTATTTCCCTCTTTGAGCTGGTGTATAAGTTCGCTGAAGCTCTTCTTCCCAATGCCGATAACGATATAATCAATC
>DNUI01000180.1 GCA_003508565.1 Syntrophaceae bacterium | reverse complement strand
CAGCAGGTAAAAAATAGAACGAACAGGCGATAATCAAATATATGATTATCAACTGCAGCCCTTCCAGCCAGTTGCTTGCCCCGTCCTGCGATACTATATTAGATATTAACACGGATGCTCCAATAGCCGCCAATTCATAATCATTGAATAGAATGCTCATCGGTTTGCCGAAAATGAGGCTTACAAAGACACACACCGGGGCAACAAACAGCGCTATCTGGAGACTCGAACCGGTTGCAATCTCAATGGATATGTCCATTTTATTCTTTACGGCCATCACAACAGCCGTAGAGTGCTCTGCAGCATTTCCTATAATAGCCAGTATGATTACCCCTATAAACATCTGGTTCCATCCGAATGATTTGGTGACGCTCTCTATGGTAGTGACCAGAAATTCACTTTCCACAGCAATCCCCAGTGTCGTCAAAATCAATATCACCACGGACTTGCCGATACTCCATTCAATGACCGTCGCCTCACTATGTTCTGCACCCAGAACATCCTTATGGGTAAAAAATGTGAATATGAGTGCCGCAATGTAAATAATCAGCATCAATGATGCGATAAATATGCTCAGTCCTTCATATTCCATAATTATACCGCGTTCGACATTATGGAGAAATATAGCCGGTATGGCAAAACCTATCATGGCGAATAACAAAAGCGATGCACTGTTTCCCGATGCCTTCACATTAAAATTCTGAACCTTGTATTTCATGCCTCCGGCAAACATGCTGACGCCAAGCACCAATAGGATATTGCCCATAATAGATCCTGCCAACGATGCCTTCACGACATCCGCAAGCCCCTCCTTCAGAGCGAAAATGGCGATTATCAACTCCGTTGCATTTCCGAATGTTGCATTAAGAAAACCGCCGACTCGAGGCCCTGCATACCCGGCAAGATTCTCTGTCGCCTTTCCCATCAATGCCGCCAGAGGTATGATTGACAAGCAGGCGGAAGCAAAGAGAAAAAAATCCGACAGATGCATAATTTTCACTACGATACTGATAGGTATGAAAACGAAAAGCAGATAGAGATAATGCATGGTTATGCCTCGAAATTAAGGAAGTATGTCCGCTAACATTGCCGGATGTGTTTTTACAGATTGCACTGTAGTCTCCGATAGCGTTGTCGAATTCTCAATATCGCATTCTTTTCTTACCGCTGTATGGTATGTGCGAACATATGGCGGCGGGCCGTTCGATCGTGTGAAAGAGCGGCCTCTTTCACATGATTCCCTGCTGCTTGTCATTTTGGTGAACCGGTTCCCGGCATCTTTCCCCCGAGATCCTGCACTAATGTATTGAAGGGCTCCTGCGAATAGAGGAGCTTGCCGGCCACTTCCCTCAATTTGTCCACCTGCTCTTCCGGAAGGGTGAGGGCCGTAGGGATTTCCTGGAAATAGTCCCGTTCCGCTTTGTCGGAAAGGAAGGCAAAGGCGACATGAATGATGTAGATTTCAATGGGTTTCATTCCGGCTGTCTTGTTTTCATAGGTCCATTCCTCAGCATAACGGCGCAACAAGTCAATGGTCTCAAAATTGTACTTGTTGATCATGATGGTTGAAGACGCCCCAAGGATCGCTCCCAGGCCCGGGATCTCATCAAGAATCCTCCAGCGCGGTTTTTCCTGCGTCTGGGCATCGACAATGATGAAAGCCACCCGGCGTGTCTTAGAAAGACTTTCTTCTTTCAGGGCATCCCGGATACCACCCTGTGCCGCTATGGTCTCTATCATTCCCCGGATACCGAGGTTGTCGGAAACACCGCCGTCAATGAGATGAATATAGGGCTTTGTACCAGGATCAAGATACGTGCTTGTCGTGACGGCATTATAATACACGCGACTTGTGGGGTCGGGCTTCGCAAGGGCATTGGTAATCCATTCAGGAACCTTGTGTTGGCATTGTCCCGCATAGTTCTTGAGAATAATCGGAGTCAGGGGTCCAGGGAAAGCCGCCGAGGCGGCAACTGCCCGGGCCAGGGGGAATTTTTCGAAATCCGAGCAGATCAGGGCAAACCGGCTTGGAATGAAAGGAAAGACAATTCCGTCATTGGCATCGGTAGCCAAAATGATAACGGCAGGCCCTTTGCCGCTTGCCATCTCACCGAGCGTAGCGCTGTGAAAAACCATGTAATCATAGTATTCCTGTGCCAGGTCGCTTCTCCCGAAGCGTGGAGACCCTAGCCGAACCCAGTTCACGGGGTTGATAAGCCCCCAGAAGAGGCCGCCCTGAAGATTCTTCAGAAGCACCTTTTCCCTGTAGTCTCTGAAGGCGTCCCTGCCGTGCAACCCGTAGTAGGCCGCGGTAAAGCTTCCACCGGAAACCCCGGTAATGAGATCCACCTCATCGAGCAGGGTGTGCTTTATGCGCGTATTATCCGCACCTATACGCCCTTGCGGAGTCGGAACCTCAACACGGTCCAGGGCTTCAAGGATGCCGTAGGAAAGTGATGCCGCCCGGGTCCCGCCGCCGGAAAAAGCGAGGATGAGGAACAACTCATCGGATTTGTTTGGTGACAGCAGCTTGCTCTGGAAGGGGTTGGTCCTCGTTTTGAATTCCAGTTTGGGATTCAGAGGATACTGGGCAGTGCACGATACGAGTGCAAAAAGACCCATAATAGCAAGGAACACTTTCAGCGACGGCGCGACAACATTGAACCTCATAT
>DNUI01000226.1 GCA_003508565.1 Syntrophaceae bacterium | reverse complement strand
AGCGATTGCACGTGAGAGACTCATCATAAGAAACAGGACAAGTACTAAAAATTTTAAACGTATAGTACAGTATTTGCTAAACATAGAAAACCTTTTAAAAAAATCTTTAGGAGTTCTCAACGTAGAACGCAGAAAAATTCCATTTTAGTATTCAATAAATTTGTCATTCGGTATGAGACATTTTTCGTAGTTCTAAGATCATTCGTGGACGGTAACGATGAGGATCAAGCCGAGGTCTTGGTAATCATATCCTGGTTAAATAATTTATAGTTGTTCCGTCCTGACGATTTCACATGATACATTGCAATATCCGCATTCTTGATCAATGTGTCAACATCTTCAGAGTCTTTTGGGTATGTAGCGATTCCAATGCTTGTTGTAATACGAAGTTCACGGTTGTCAATGAGAAAATGCACACGAAATGTTTCAATGATTTTTTTTACTATCCTGTGTGTATCTTCTATTTTTTTGATTTCCGGTAATAAAATCAAAAATTCATCGCCTCCCATACGGGAAATGGTGTCTCCCCTCCGCAAGAGTCCTGTCATACGATTACCGACGCCCTGCAATAACTGATCTCCCACATGATGTCCCAGTGTGTCATTGATATCTTTGAAATTATCGAGATCGAGCATCATGACGGCTATATATTGTCGATTACGCTTAGCTCGTACTATGGCCATGTTGAGACGATCTCTGAATAAAAGACGATTCGGCAGGCCTGTAAGAGGGTCATGATACGCTAATCTTTTTATGGTTTCCTCGGACCTTTTACGCTCAGTTATGTCACGAATAAAATTCCTGAATCCTGTTGCATTGCCTTTTGCATCTTTCATCAGAGATATGAATAACTCAACATTCCTTTTTGATCCGTCCCATTTAATAACCTCGATCTCAACGCCTCTGTAAGGATTTCCTGTCTCGTAGATTTCGTTTAATATCTGGAAGATTTCTGTTGCTGTTACCTCATCAATGAAATCCCGATAATTCATCCGTGCAAATTCGGCCCGAGAATACCCCAGCATTTTTAAAATCGAGTCATTAAAAAAAATAACGTTACCAGAAAGATCAACCTCCTGATACCCATCTTCCATGTTTTCGAGTATGGCTCTGTATTTTTGCTCGCTTTCACGTATCGCATCTTCTGCCCGCTTGAATTCCGTAATATCTTTAGAAAAAACAACAACCCCCGTTATTTTACCATGCCCAGAGTGTTCTCTTACGGGACTGAAAGTTCTGAAAAAATATTTTCCGTCTCGTGTACTTCTGTGTTCAAGCTGGTGAGACTCCCCGGTAGCAAACACCTTTCTGACCGTTTCCGAAAATTCTCTGTCCTCTTCCTGTGAGTGAAATTCTCCATATTTTCTGCCGATGATCTGTTCTACCGGCTGACCCAGTCTTGACAGGTAATGATTGTTTATAAATAGATACCGGCAATCCTCGTCAACGAAATATATAGAATCACTTGTGGATTCAACGACTGAACGATACACATCTTCCAGATATTTCTGCTCAGAGGCTTTTACATTGAGTTCTTTAATCTTAAGGATCAAATCTGCTGAGGTGTTTTTGTCCTGCATAGAAGCTTGCCTGTTACTGAAAACTGAATCCTGTAGCGAGCGCATTCCCCGTAGCGTGCTGCGGGGTAAGCGAGCGAATGGGTAAAATTATATTTCCTTACGGATCGAAGATTCTCCGTAGTTTACTGCTGAGAGCTTCAATATCTGCGAAATATTATGCTGTTCTCTTCTATGGTCGTGCTTTTTGGGCCAGCAAAGCAGCCCCGATAGCACCATTCTCCTGAGCGTATACGGAAACTTCTATTGGTACATTGAGCTGTTTCTCCAAGGCCTTGACAAGGCCAATGTTCTTTGCGACACCACCTGTCATCATGATTGGCGGTTTAATTCCTATTCGTTTCATCATGGCTGATATTCTGACACTGAGGGACTCATGGATACCGGCGATAATGTTTTCTCTCTTTTCTCCCTTTGAAATAAGTGAAATTACCTCGGATTCTGCGAAAACTGTACATAGGGAGCTTATTTTGGCCGGATTATCTGCCTTAAGGGAAATTTTACTAAATGCATCAAGATTGACTTCAAGAGCACCAGCCATGACCTCCAAAAAACGACCGGTTCCCGCGGCGCACTTATCATTCATGGCAAAATTAACAACGTTTCCTTTTTCGTCCACTATTATTGCTTTGCTATCCTGTCCACCAACATCAATTATTGAACGGATTTCGTGATTTATATAGTGGGCTCCCGCAGCATGACACGTGATTTCCGTGATAGCTTTGTCGGCTATTGTCAAAGCTTTTCTACCATAGCCCGTTGATACAATCCGGTCAATAGATTTATGGTCTATGTCCAGCTCGGCAAGAATTGTCTCTAACACATTTTTACCAGCAATTTCAGCATTGTATCCTGTAAAGATAACTTTTGTACCAAGCAATACCATGTCCTTCATTATCGCTCCTTTGGTGGTAATGGAGCCGATATCAATTCCTGCCGTGTGCATGACGTTTCCTATGGCTGATAGCGTACACAATAATTAAGGTTCTTATTCCATATAATTGCAAAAAGGGTTCAAGGATTCAAGGATAAAAAGGTTTAAGTGATCGAGAATTTTTTATCAATGCACTTCACTAAAATCCACGACCACATGAATCCTTAATAATTCAGAGCTTTTTCGGAGATGAAACTTAACTTGATGTATCTCATGTCTTCGCTACGGCAGGGAAAACTTCACGAGTTGATTTTTTTATCTCTAAGCTCATTGCGAATAACAGAAAGGTCTGTTGCAGGAAGGTTTTCCGATTGTATTCCCACCTCTTCCATGATTGAATGAATGGCAATTGATAAAAATGAGACGGCCTGAGGCAGCGTGCAATTTTTTGTGGCTTCGAATGCCAAGGCATGTTTATGCTGCTTGTACAGTGCATAATATGTGAGTGATCTTCTCTGCTCTTTGTGAAGTGATGTATTGCTCGCCGTGTTAGTATTATTTACCTGAAAATGAAATTTCGTATCTTTAATCCTTGCGTTTGATCTGGATGCTATTTTTTCAGCAAAGCGTGCCAGTTCCAATTTATCCCCGTTGGGCAAGTCAAAAATGAGGGCATCGATCACATTGCATTGTCCCCACTTGAGAGGATTTCTTTTGGGAGAAATCCACGTGGGGGAGTAGAAGCCTGAGCCCTGATGGATATTCAGAACGTAATCGGCGCGTTTGATGAGAGATTTGGCAAGGTCTACAACTTTTGCATCAGGTGATGAATTACTGTTTTCCGGCAGATGGAACATGCGGTTCATATCACCACTGAGACCCTGCCGCTTTCCCTTCAAAACTGCAGGCCGATTCAAACGCGGCACAATTATCAGAGTGCCTTTTTTTACCGTGATGGTTGTAAATCTGTCTGCCGTCAGATAGCCGCCTGCTTCATCACCATGGATACCGGCAAAGATAAGCAGGGTAGGGCCTTTTTCATTCCCGGAAATGACATGTACGGCCACTTCCTGACCTGTGTTACCAAAAAATGTTTGGACCTGTGCATTTGGTTTTGATGGCTTTGATGAAAAAATCTGTCTTATGGTAAAAGATTTGGATGCAAAAAAAACAGAAATGAACAGGACAAGGATTAGTACGTAGATTCGCCAATGATTTGCCATCCGGCCATCCCTTTTTTCAGGTAAAATATTTTTTTGCTGTCAATTTTGAAATTATTCGAACTGTATCTTTGATGAAATCTTACGACGGCGACCTTGCCACCATGTTCCGGTGGCACCAGAATCGCCAGATTTTCA
>DNUI01000271.1 GCA_003508565.1 Syntrophaceae bacterium | reverse complement strand
TATCCACGTCTGGAAGCTTCCTCATGCACATAATGGAGATAATAATCTATCGCCTTCACCGGATGCACATGAGATTTAAACCTCTCCAACTGGGGATGGTGCTTGTAGCCCACAGTCCGGTTTTGCAGCACTTTCCGGGCAAGCAAGCCTTCACGCCAGAGAGCCAGGAGACCCTTCACATCAAGATAACCCGGATGTAAACACCACAAACGCACTGACTCTATCTCCACACTATTCCTTAAAATGGTTATGCGTGCTTCCCTGTTATATGTGCTATAACCACCTTGATTATTGCTGTTTTTGTTACGATATCGTCAGGAAAAGTATGTCTCTTGCCGGAATACTGAGCCATCAGAATCTCTAAAGCTTTCCTTTTCCCTTCCTTATCATTCACCATCTCTGCGACTCCAAAGCCTATGACACTGCGATACTTGATACCCCACTTACATCCCTGCGCTGATTCCTTCATTTCTCCGGGAATATCGAACTCGACGCAAACCCGGTTGTGTATATGAAGTATATCGATCTTTCTACCCACAGATGCGCTGTGAAAGTACAAGGCCTCCCCGTCATATCCAAAGCACAGCGGGACGATGTATGGCTCTTCACCATCGTACAACCCCAAACGACAAACCCGGCACTGGCGTATGATGTCATCAATCTCCTTTCTGTCTGTGATTTCATCCTTGTGTCGTCTCATAATTACCTTGTAAAAACCAATCCCTAATGCTGGGTAAGAGAGATTCCATTGTGCCACCTTTTCATGTGGAATCGGTGTAACAATGAATTTGCAAGGTTTTTGATTTACGGCGATTTGCGATTTTTAAAATACTCTTTTTTTCATAAAATACAAGTGTTTTCATGTTGTTCTGCTTTATCAAAAATGTTTCTGTTCACTCATCGGCAGGTTGTTCGTCTTTATTACCAACATCAGAAAAAGACTCTTGCCATAGAAGCCAGGGAAGTGTATTTACCGTTGTGACGCATGATCCTTAAGATAAATGAATGAATACGTGAACTACAGGAGCACTGTCTAATATGATGAAAGATACAATTGCGGTCGTATTTCCTGGTCAGGGGGCGCAGCGGCCAGGTATGGGGAAGGATTTCTACGATAATGTCGCGGCAAGCCGTGAGGTTTATCATGAAGCGTCTCAGGCGGCAGGGTGGGATGTTGCGGCCATGTGTTTCGGTGAAGATGAACACTTAAACCTGACGGAATTTACCCAGCCCTGCATTCTGACAACGGAAGTTGCTATGATCCGTGGTTTGCAGACCCTTTTCGGATTTTCCCCGGTTCTCTTCGGCGGCCACAGTCTCGGTGAATTCAGCGCTCTTGTTGCTGCCGGCGCCATTCCCTTACCTGAGGCGGTGCGGATCGTTCAGAGTCGTGGCCGTCTTATGCAGGAGGCCGTGCCCGTCGGTATTGGGGCCATGGCGGCGGTGATCTCCGATAATGTGGACATGGCACACGTCCGTCTGGCCCTAAAGGATCTTCCCATCGATATCGCAAATATCAACTCAACCAATCAGGTTGTCATCAGTGGTGAAGCCGGATCAATGCCCGAGGCGGAAACCAGGTTGAAGAAGAAGCTGCCCGATGACAAGCCGTTTCGCTTTATACTTCTCAATGTGAGCGCCCCATTCCACAGTCGTTTTATGACTGCGATTGTGGAACCGTTTAGACATACTCTGCGAACGGTCGGCAAGGGTATGGAACACGAAAAGTCATCAGCCGTAACCTCAAATTTCAAGGGAGGGTTTCATTCGGGCCTCTATGAAGACCTCATTCACAACTTAGTGTCCCAGCTGAACAACTCTGTATTGTGGATGGATAATATGAAGAGCCTTGCAGCACAGGCGGGTGTAATCTATGAGGTTGGGCCTGGCCGGCCCCTGCGCGATTTTTTCAGGACCATCAATGTAAGCTGCACATCGATAACGAACCTTAGAACGGCTGAGCGCTCATTTTCGCAGGGTAGCTGATGGCTTCAAAAAATATTTTCTTTATCCTTATCGCTGCATTGCTTCTCGCATCAGGAATCATCTTCCTAAGGTCAGGAACGTTTGTTCTTCTCAACAGCATAGGGAACGCCTCTCCGCTATATGCGGGGCCGGACCTCACACATGCAGGCACAACGGGGACGCCCCTTCACGGTTTCCGCATAGTAAACATCTATCCTCACGATCCTGAAGCCTTCACACAGGGACTTGTGTTCCATAAGGGACACATCTATGAGGGTACAGGACTTTACGGACATTCAACATTGCGTAAAGTTGAACCGGCAACAGGAAGGATTGTAAAAGTCCATCACCTCCCGGCAAAGTATTTCGGTGAGGGGATCACTATTTGTCGGAACAGACTGGTACAACTGACATGGCAGTCAAAAACCGGTTTTATTTATGACCCTCGATCATTTCGCGTCCTGGGAAGTTTTTCATACCCCACGGAAGGATGGGGAATCACCTGTGACGGCAATAACCTTATTATGAGCGATGGGACGGCTATCCTGCGTTTCCTTAATCCCCGGACATTCAAAGTAGTGAAACAGGTCAAAGTGATGGATAGAGGTAAAGTAGTGCCGTATGTCAATGAACTCGAATTTATTAAAGGTGAAATCTACGCAAATATCTGGGATACGAGGTACATAGCCAGAATTTCCCCGCACACAGGACATGTGTTAGGCTGGATCGATCTCAGGGAATTATACCAATACGTGGGTGTGAATAGAAAGGCTGATGTCCTGAACGGCATCGCGTATGATCCCGAAAATGACCGGTTGTTCGTGACGGGGAAATATTGGCCGAAGTTATTTGAAATTAAAATACTGAGGTAAAAGTATTACAACAATGACAATGTCCAACCCTGCTCCCGATC
>DNUI01000266.1 GCA_003508565.1 Syntrophaceae bacterium | reverse complement strand
ATGTAGTGATCAGCATCTGATAGGCCTCAGCCTCATCCAGGGGATTTAACCCTTCACGCTGCACGTTTTCTATGAGGGATAATTCCGCTGCCTGTGAATCTTCGGCATCTCTCACAATGATGGGAACCTCTTTGAGACCCGCTTCCTGAGCGGCTCTCCATCTGCGCTCCCCTGCGATGATCTCGTAAGCGTTGCCGGATCTTCGCACAACAATAGGTTGAATGATACCGTTTTTCTTTATAGATGTGACAAGACGCTTCTGCTCCCGGTCACTGAATTCCTTCCGGGACTGAAACCGGTTGGGAGAAAGCTCTTCGATTCCGCACATGATGAACGAGGGCCTGGCGCTTATATCATTAAGCAGATCAGGAAACATGGCCCCAAGGCCCTTTCCGAGGGAACTTTTTGGTGGCATTTAAATCCTCCCGTTGGTCATAAGTTCTTGCGCAAGCTCCATGTATGCAATGGCGCCTCGCGATCTCACATCATAGAGGATTATAGGAAGACCGTGACTAGGACTTTCAGACAACCTGACGCTCCGATGTATAATTGTACTAAACACCTTCTTTCCTAAGTGTTTCCTCACATCTTCAGTGACGCGATGAGATAACAAATTTCTTGTATCAAACATAGTAAGTAATATTCCCGCAAGACCCAAAGAAGGGTTAAGCCTTGTTTTGACCAGTTTCACCGTATTGAGCAGGTGTCCAAGACCTTCCATGGCAAAATATTCACACTGAAGAGGAATTATGAGGGAATCAGAAGCAACTAAAGCATTGATTGTTAAAAACCCGAGAGATGGTGGACAATCAATGATCACGAAGTCATACGCCATATCAAGGGTATTTAATAGGTTGCGCAGCCTTTTTTCCCTGTTTTCCAGAGCTACAAACTCTATTTCTATGCCTATAAGATCCTGATTGGCGGGAACCACATCAAGAAGAGGTAATTGCGTGCCGATAATAACGTCTTTCAGCGGGAACTTGCCAATGAGAGAGTGATAGAGATTTTTTTTACTAATAATGCTCTTATCGATACCTACGCCACTCGTAGCGTTGCCCTGGGAGTCACAGTCGATGAGCAGAGTTTTCTGCTCCGCTGCCGCCAGAGATGCAGCAAGATTAATGGCTGTGGTGGTCTTGCCAACGCCTCCTTTCTGATTAGCTATACATATGATTTTACGCATGATTTATTGGAACATCCAAATAATGTGTGCGGTTATAAATTGTGCGGGAACATTAACATAAAAAGGTATGCTTGAGAAGGAATATTTGACTTTTTTATTAAGGGATCAATTCGTCATAAACTGTAATTTCTGCAGAAATGTAAACCCAGTAAATATAAGTGGTTATGTATATTTATGAGGTCCTTCACGCGGATGTAATGAAAGGGAGCGGGGAGACAGGATTGTTAACTGCTTGCGAAGCAATTTTTTTTGACTGACAGGGACGCTTAAAAAGCCTTTTCATACATTATTATAGTTCTAAAATCACCCGTCATAGGCAAGGTTATATCATGGCGTGCAACATATTGAAATCCCAGGTTTTGTGAAATATTTTCCGCTTCCGTAAATTCTTCCTCAACTCTTTTACTTTTCATGGCGAGCAGGATGCCTTTCGGAGCCAGAAAATATGCTCCCATGCGGAAGAATTGCGGCAGTTTCAATGTGGCTCTTGAAATGATGATCGCAAAACTGCCCCGATAGGTTTCATCTTCCATAAGGCATTCGGCCCGATTGTGAATGACGGTAATATCTGTGAGGTGTAAACTGCGGATAATGTGCTTGAGAAAAGACGCTTTTTTGCGTGAAGATTCAAGAAGGGAGATGTTTAATGCATCAATGGCGATTTTCAGGGGTATTCCCGGAAATCCGGCACCTGATCCTATGTCGAGAACCTGACCGCGTGTATCTTGAATGAACGGTACGAGTGTCAGAGAGTCAAGGAAATGCTTGATGGGAATGTCGAGGTCTGATTTTACTGAGACTAAATTGATTTTTTTATTCCAGTGCAGGAGTTCCCCTTGATATGTTGCAAACGAGGCTAATTCTTTTTCTGAGAGAGTTATGCCTAATGAGAAGGCGCCGTTGACAAGCATATCTCTCATGTGAGGGTTCCATTATCTCGATACATAATGTCATGCGAAACGTGTAGCCGCTCCAAGGATACAGCAGACGTCTCGCCAAGCAGTCAATCGCAGAACAGATGTCCAACCTGTCGAAATCTATTGTAATAACATCGCATTGACATGAAGTGATGCTTTACGCAAGAACAGCTGTTTTGAATACATCAAAGCCGATCTTGTCTATCATAGCGCCCAGTCTCTGGCGCGGACCGGCATTTGCCGTGTAATAGCCAATTATCTTATCGATAAGGTTGAGAGCCTGTTCTGTGGTAAGATCCCGGATAAGCTCCTGTGACAATCTTGGATTCGCGCCGCCGTTACCCCCGACAAAGACCCTCCAGCCTTTCGGAAAACCAATGATGCCGATATCTTTTATACAGGTTTCTGCGCACTGGTTTGCACAGCCGCTGACGCCGAACTTTAGCTTGCTGGGCACTTGTACACCGTGGTATTTCTCATCCAGTTTGAGGCCGAATCCAAGGCTGTCCTGCTGTCCGCGTTTGCAGAAGGTAGTCCCCGGGCATGCCTTGATGCTGCGCACGCAGAGGCCGACGGCTGCCCCCGGAGGCATTCCCAGATCAGCCCAGACAGCGTCAACATCTTCTTCTTTGAGGCCCACAATCGCAATTCTTGCTGCACTGGTTATTTTCAGTGCTGCGACGCCGTATTTCTCGGCGACGTCGGCCAGTGTGCGCAGCGTTGCCGGGCTGACCACACCGCATGGAATATGCGGCGCGATTGCGTAGGTCTGTTTATCACGCTGAATTATTACTCCCTTTTCTCCATCCTGTAACATTGTGTGCGTCCTCCCTTCATTTTTCTATGTAAGGCGTCAATTTCTTTGAGTTGCACTATAGGAGAAATACATCAGTGTGTCAAGGCAGGGGGAATATTTTAATTTACACGTGATGAAAGAACGGTTTTTATGGTACAAGAAACACTATAATTAAAAAGTAGCGGGATGGGAGCATGCACGAGAGGGCAAAAACGGAACACGTCACTATTGTTCTGAGCAAACCGAAATATCCGGGCAATGTCGGAGCCGTGGCGCGGTGTGCGAGGAACATGGGCATTGAAAAAATCTTCGTGGTAGGCAATAGAGACCTTCCTGTAGAGGAAATGAAGCAGATGGCCACCCACTTTGCCGCAGGTATTGTGGAGTCAATTCAACATTTCGATAGGCTGGATGAAGCCCTGGCGAACTTTCATTATATTATCGGAGCCACATCGAGACGTGGCTCCGGGAGAGGGCCCTGTGTCTCACCCCGAGAGATGGCGGAATTGGTTGTGGAAATAAGCCATTGCAACGAAGTAGCGCTCCTTTTCGGACCCGAGGATACAGGGTTGTCCAATGATGATCTGCGGTTCTGCCATTTATTAGTAACCATTCCCACGTCGAAAGGCATGAAATCGGTGAATCTTTCCCAGGCGGTCATGATTCTTTGCTATGAAATCTTCGTGGGACATGCCGGTCCTCTGGAAGAGTTCACGCCCCGCATGGCTTCCTCGGAAGAACTCGAGGGAATGTATGAACAGATGAAGACCGTGTTGATGAACATTGGTTTTCTCCATCCGCAAAATCCTGATCACTGGATGATGCACATCCGCCGTTTCCTCGGGAGAACGAAGCTTTTTTCCAAAGAAGTAAAGATCATACGCGGCATCTGCCGGCAGTTGGACTGGTCCATGAGAAACAAAAAGACTTGACTTTTCATTGACATAAATCTAATACTCAGCCAAATTCCATGGGGGTAACATCATGAAAAAGCACTTTTCCTTTACGGGGGCAAAAAAAATCATATTTGGCAACGGTTCTTTCGATACACTGGGAGAGAATATACGCGCAATGAACGCGAGCCGTCCCCTCATCATCCTTGATAGGAATCTGTCTAAACTTGGTTTCAGAGATCGGGTTTCGGATGTGCTTAGTAAAAATGGCTTGAAAACTACTATATTTGACAAACAGGTCGAAGCTGAACCAAGATTGGAAATAGCAGATGAGGGAGCAAAAGTCGCACAAAAGGGGAAATGCGATATCGTCATTGGCATTGGTGGAGGAAGCGCCATGGATGTCGCAAAAGCTATTGCGGTGCTGACGGCCAACAACGGCAATGCCGTGGATTATTTAGGGCTGAACAAGGTTCCCGGTCCCGGGTTGCCTACCGTAATGGTTCCCACGACGGCGGGAACAGGAAGTGAGGTAACCTTTACCGCAGTGTTTGTACGGCAGGACCTCAAGAAAAAAGAAGGCATGAATAGCCCCTACCTCTATCCGGACCTGGCCGTACTTGATCCCATGCTTACCCTCACCCTCCCGCCGGTATCGACTGCTTCAACAGGAATTGATGCGCTCTGTCATGCAATAGAATCGTATACATCAGTAAATGCATCACCCATGAGCGAAATGTTTTCGCTGGATGCCATACAGTTAATTTCCGCGAATCTAAGAACGTGCGTGCATGACGGCAACAATCTGGAAGCAAGGGAAAAGACACTCCTGGGGAGTCTCTATGCGGGCTTAGGTCTTGCGAATGCGGGGGTAGGCGCTGTCCATTCTCTTTCCTATCCTCTCGGAGGGAAATACGGGGTATCTCATGGTTTGGCCAATACAGTCATGCTTCCGCACGTTATGTCCTTCAACCTGCCGGGGGCTCTTGAGAAATTCACCGTCATTGCAGAAGCGATGGGTGAAATTGTTGACGACATGCCTCTGCGTGAAGCGGCATACCTTGCGGTGGAAGCCGTACAGTCCCTCATAGAAGATTGTGGTATTTATACCACCCTTGAGGACTTGAACATTCCCGAGGAGGATTTTCCCGATCTTGCGAAAGTGGCAATGACCGTGGCGAGACCGCTGGAAAACAATCCCCGCAAAGTGACGATAGAGGATGCCATTGAGATATATGGAGAAGCATACTAACATAGTACCTCTGCGCTCAACGCGAAATTCTACGCCATCAGAGAGAGAGTATAGTATAGGAAGCACACACGGATTGAGGGGCTAAATCATGATTATTGTCACCGGCGCAGCCGGATTTATTGGAAGCGCCTTTGTCTGGAAGTTGAATACAGAAGGTATCAACGATATTGTCATCGTCGATGAACTGGGGCACACGGACAAATGGAAAAATCTGGTGAACCGTCGATACGTGGAATATATCCATAAAGACGTATTCCTCAGGATGCTCCGCAGTGAACAGATGCCATTCAAACCTGACGCGATCATTCATATGGGAGCCTGCTCGTCGACAACAGAGCGGAATGCAGACTACTTGATGGACAATAATTACCACTATACATGCCGCTTGGCCGAATGGGCGCTCTCGCACGACATCCGCTTCATCTATGCGAGTTCAGCTGCCACATACGGGGATGGATCGAGGGGGTTTTCCGATGAGAATGACGTGACGGAAACGCTCCGCCCAATCAATATGTACGGGTATTCCAAGCAACTTTTTGACCTTTGGGTTTTACGGAACAAGGTGGAAACAAAACTCACGGGGATAAAATTTTTCAACGTCTTCGGTCCCAATGAATACCATAAGGGGGACATGCGAAGCGTGGTGGACAAAGCCTTCGAACAAATCCGTGACACGGGGAAAGTGAGGCTCTTTAAGTCGTATAGACCTGAATATGGCGATGGCGGACAGATGCGCGATTTTGTGTATATCAAAGATTGCGTTGAGGTCATGTGGTGGTTGGTAAAATTCCCGGAGATACACGGCATCTTCAATTTAGGCACTGGTAAAGCCCGAACATGGAATGACCTGATTCAAGCAGTCTTTGCTGCCATGAATATGAAACCTTGTATTGAGTATATTGATATGCCTGCGGAGATCCGCGATCAGTATCAGTATTTCACCGAGGCGAAAATGGACAAGCTCCGGCATGCAGGATACCCGGTTGCTTTCATGCCGTTGGAAGAAACGGTAGAGGACTATATTGCGAATTATCTGCAAAAATCAGATCCACATTTATGAACGTCATCTGTATCATACCTGCCCGCTATGAATCCTCCCGATTTCCCGGGAAGCCCCTCGCTGATCTGTGCGGGAAACCAATGATTCAGCACGTCTATGAACGGGTATTGCAGGCCAGGACGGTTTCCTTCGCCGCCGTGGCGACGGACGATGAGAGGATTTTTGCTGCTGTACAGCGTTTCGGGGGCCGCGCGATAATGACCTCGGAGACGCTCAGGTCAGGTACGGACCGCATCGCCGAAGCAGCTACCCGGATTAATCTCGCCAGTTCAGATATTGTCGTCAATATTCAGGGGGATCAACCTCTTTTTGAACCGACGCAGATTGATGAAGTGGCAAAACCTCTCCTGGATGATCCCGTTCTCCCCATGTCTACCCTGATCTATAAAATTATAAGAGAAGAGGAAATTACCCATCCCCATGCGGTCAAGGTCGTCTTTGATCACGACCATTTTGCCATCTATTTTTCCCGGGCAACGATTCCGTTTGTAAGGGACAGGGGACATGAGGTATCATACTATAAACACCACGGCATCTATGCCTACAGACGGGAATTTCTGGAGAAATTCTCACGGCTTTCTGAGGGCGTTCTCGAAAAATTGGAGGCCTTGGAGCAACTGAGAGCCCTGGAGCATGGTTACCGGATTAAGGTAGTGGAGACCCTTTACGATTCTGTAGAGGTCGATACCCCCCGGGAGCTTGAAAGGGTGAGAAGCCTTCTGCTCAGCGCTCCCCCTTGGACAAAGAAGGGGGATTAAGGAGAACTGTGCATAACCGAACAAATCTGACCCGCTTCCTTTCTACATAGGAAAGTTGGGGGGATGTTTCTTGATAGTGAGGCAGTAACATGGTCGACCTTGATTACTTAGAGAGGATTAAGCTGGTGTCCAAACCCATGGGCCAGCAGATCGTGGCAGCATTATTATTATACACTAATTATAATATTTTCGCTCATGTTGATATCCAAATCGAAAATATCGACCGCATTCCCCGCGATGAAAACGTGATTTTTGCCATGAACCACACGGACCGATTCAACTACTGGCCTTTCCAGTATAAACTGTGGAGTATGAAGTCTTTTCCTTACACCACAGTATGGGTAAAGGGTAAGTATTACCGAAATGCACTGCTGGCGAAAGGTCTGGATCTTTGCAATTTGATTCCCGTGCCATCAATGAAATATTTGATAGAAGAACTTTACAAGAAAAAATTCAAAAAGAGGATTGAAGGCAATCTTTACCGAGCGATTAAAGACGTAATCGATGGTAAGTATGAGAAGATCGAACAATATCCGAAGGCGGCCACAGAGGTCATCAGTGCCATGGGGGAGCAGTTTGTCGATTTTATCCGCTCTCACTATGATCTCATTATGGAGCGGGTAGCAGAGCTGAGCCGGAAGGCCCTATGTGAGCAAAATCTCAATCTCATCATTTTCCCGGAGGGAACAAGAGGTTCCGTCCTTGGTGAGGGACGAACAGGCCTGGCACAAATAGCGCTTGCAACAGACAAAAAGATCGTTCCCGTGGGGTGTAATAATTCCGACGAGCTCTATACAGGAAGTCTTCCCTTCGCAAAAAGTGGTGTCATCACATACAGGATTGGAGAGACTCTCTCTTTGCAGGATCAACTGAAAGAATTCCGCATAGAAGAAAAATTCAAGCCTTTTTCCAAAGAATCACAGCAGAAATATAAAAAGCATTTTGAACAGGTAACCGTGATCGTCATGGAAAGCATAAACCGGCTCCTGGATGAGAAATACAAACGTGTCTTCACCGGATCTTGATGTTTTAAAGCCGAGATGAAGGCCGGATGCCTGTAATGAATGAGACATAGCGATGCATCTTAAGAGTGTGATCCTGGATCCATCCCGATATCCGACACAGGATTGTTATCCTTTCTCTGTGCCCGTCTTTCAACACACGAGAAACATTACCTTTGCATCTCCTGTGACGTTCTTTATTGGTGAAAACGGTTCGGGTAAGTCGACGTTGCTGGAGGCTATGTCCCGTGCCTGCGGTATCCATATCTGGCGGGAACCTGAGAGAACTCGTGTGAATCAAAATCCCTATGAAGGCAAATTCCACCATTTCCTTACTGTACAATGGACAGATGGAAAAGTTCCGGGCTCCTTTTTCGGGTCCGGTATCTTCAGGCACTTCACACAGCTCTTGGATGAATGGGCGGCAGCCGATCCAGGGCAACTCATGTATTATGGCGGCAAGTCTTTAATAACCCAATCTCATGGCGAATCATTCCTGTCCTTTTTCCGGAACCGCTATCGGATCAAGGGGCTCTACCTGCTTGATGAACCGGAGACAGCGCTCTCTCCCCGGAGCCAGCTCGCCCTGCTGGAGATTCTGACGGAGACAAGTGAAGCGGGCTACGCTCAATTTGTGATCGCCACGCACTCTCCTATTCTTCTGGCCTGTCCGAACGCATCAATCTACAGTTTCGATTATAACCCCGCAAAGCCCGTCCGGTATGAAGATACGGAGCACTACCGTATTTACAGGGAATTCATGGAGGATAGGAGTAAATACTTGAAAAACGGTGCCGGTACCGATAAATTCAAATGAATGAATGATGGTAAGAGATGTTCGTAATCCCCAACCTTGCCCATTACACCGTGTCAAAACTCGGGATGGATTGTTATGGGCCAGATGACCCGAAGACCGACTACCTGATAGCGCACGACATAGTATGAATAGCTTGTTGATCTCACAGA
>DNUI01000145.1 GCA_003508565.1 Syntrophaceae bacterium | reverse complement strand
AGGTTAAAGGAAATGATCTGCCTCGAGGAAGAGGCCGACCTCACATCATACCTGGATGCATTGCTGGACAGCCTTCTTCAGCATCGGGTAAAGGAGACTTTCAGTATAATCATGGAAGTACTCGCGGAGGAATTTACCGTCTCTCTTGCCCGAAGAGAATTCTTTGCCACGCTCAAGATACTGCAGGGATTGCAATACGTACTCGATATCTGCAAGGAGGAGATACCCTGGGCCGGTCCATCTATAGAAGAATTTACACTGACAGTCTCGGGCAGTGAGTCTCTGTCGCCCCTAAAGAATGTTTGGAAAGATATCGCTTCAGAGGAGGCCGAAATACTTGGACAGATATGCAAGCTCCTTAATCCCCAGGCCATTCGTACACTTATTTTTCTGCTCCCGGAAACCCAACCTATGCCTCTTCGTCAAATGCTGCTGGATTCGATCAGCCACCTGTGTTCACGGGATATACGTCCCCTGGAATCGCTGCTCAACAATTCGGATCACAAGCTTGTGGAAAAACTTGTACCGATGGTTGTCAACCTGGAAGGAGAGCAATCTCTGAAGTATCTATTCAAACTGGCTCGCCACCCATCGCAGCGAGTGCGCCATGAAGCGGTGAAAGGCATCCTGAAGCGGGATCCTGCCCATGTGAAGGACATTTTCAATCTGATCGATGATAAGACGGATTCCATACGACAATTGGTTCTCAAACATCTTGGGCAGTCACGGAACGATGTCTTCGAAGAGCTTCTCCTGACATACCTTCGCAAGACGACATTCGGCAAGAATGAAGAAAACCATGCATTCCTGTGCTTCAGAGCTCTGGGAAAATGCGGGTCGTCGCGTTCTGTCCCCTTTCTTCGCGAAACCCTGCTTAGAGGGCAATGGATGCCAGGCTTCTGGAGGTCTACACAGAGAAGAGGCGCCGCGATTGCCCTTAAAACACTGGAAATACCGGAAGCGGAGCAGGTATTGAAGGACGCCGGCCGTTCCCTGTTCCCGGGCTTGAGAAGTATTGTCAGCAAAGTCATGCAGGAATCCTCACACAGCGGAGGCAGATAACCGTGTCGAATGAACATACAACACATGCTGAGCTCTACGGAATAGAATTCGTCAAGGCATTATATCATCTTATCCATACGGCAAGGATACACAAGGACAACAATCAATTGATCAGGGATTCCCTGTCAAAATTCAAGGGCATTCTCGAGGAAATGACAAGAGAGGAAGACCTGAAACTTCAGCTCTGGCGGGGAAGGTTCCATATAGGGGGCGAAAAGCTGCCATATAAAAGGGACGCCTTCACCGTCATCAATGAAGTGATGAAATATTTTTCCAGGAGAGGATTTGGCGGGCTCCATTTTTTTGTAACTTCCAGGAAGGCGTCACCCGCAGATCTCCTGACGTTCATACGCCTTCTTGATGGCGCGGTAAAACAGGACGATCCGCCTGAATGGCTTGAACAGAAGCTGGGCGGCTACGCGCTCCCATGGGTCCGTATCCTGAGGAAACAGATTGACGACCAGCAGGACGCTGAAAAAGATCTCAGCATGAGGCAGTATGAAAGGGCCAAGACTGCCTACTTTCATGCCCTGGATACGGTAAAAGAGGTGGCTGATAAGGCGTCGCAGGGAATCGCGGGAATTCGCAAGACAAGACGTCTTGCCCAGACCATCGTGGATCTCGTTCAGGAAGATACATCCCTTATACTCGGGCTCGCCACCATCAAACACTATGATGATTATACCTACACCCATTCAGTCAACGTTTCCCTCCTCGCGACCTGCCTTGGAAGGAACATCGGCTTGTCCAAGGTATCCCTCGAGCATCTTTCCGTATGCGGACTGTTTCATGATCTGGGCAAGGTAGGTGTATCCAAGGATGTGCTTCTGAAGAAGGGCGAATTGAGCGCGGAAGAGTGGAAAAATATGCAGAGACACCCCCTGCTCGGCGTAAGGAAGATTCTCAGGCTCAATGCCGACAAGGTCTTGAGGTCGAAGATTATTCTCGGTCCCTTTGAGCACCATTTGAACCCCGATATGACCGGGTATCCAAAGACACATTTTATGAAGAAGCTGAGTCTTCTGGGAAAGATTCTCCGTATCGCTGATGTCTATGAGGCCCTGACAGCGGAGCGGGCCTATCGCCCAAGGGCTTTCACGCCTGATGAGGCCCTGAGGAAAATGTGGAGTGAGGGCGGGAAGTGCTTTGATCCGATTTTACTGAAGAGTTTCATTCACATGATGGGGATTTACCCTGTCGGATCCGTTGTGGAACTGAATGATGGACACATGGCCCTGGTTATGGACTATCCTGACGAGTCACAAAAGGCCGTGCCGCTGGTCATGCTTCTTGTAGATGACGGCGAGGGCGGTCTGGCCCGGGGAGAAATGGTTCACCTTTCGGACCAGGTCATGGAAGAGGGGTCCACCCGGTTAACTATCATCAGGGGCGTCCAGCCATCCCGTGTGGGAGTCCAGGTTGCACAATTTTTCCTGCAGGAAAAGTGACGATACCACGCAGACCGGAAGTTCGAATATTTCTCAAACCACACGGGGGCATTTCTTTCTTCTTGATAATGAAAAAAGTGCCCTGATGTAAGGTGGCAAATCCCTTAAATACCAAATGTCAAGAGTAAAGATTTGACCCCATAGCCCTTAGCGGTTCTTGCTTTTTGTTCGGCCGGTCGACCAGGAGAGGACCTTTTGCTTGTAGGTATAGGCGGCCCCGATGTATGCACCTGATCCATCAAAGACGACATCCAGCGCTTCTACGCATGTATCCCCGACCTCAGCACGGACTGTGGCCATATCGACGACCTCCCCGGCGTCAGCGAGTTTCTTTATGGCGTCGAATATTACCCGATGATCCCGGAAGTGGAAGTCCGTCGCTCTCATATCCAGCAGGTCATTCTTCAGATCGATCTGATCCGAATTGATGACCCTTACCAGCGTTGCCAGAAGTTGCATTTCCACCTCCCATTGATCATGATGAAGCGGAGCTTCGACAGCCATCTCAAAAGCCGGTTTTGCGGCTTTCGGCTTCTTTACCTTCTTCATTCAGGTTCTCCTTTATGCAAGAAAACACTACCCTTTGTGAGTAGCTGTTCCGGTGTGTACTGATAAATAAGATCAATCTCATCTTTATAGTGCTCTTGTGTAATCGGCTGTGTTGCCTGACGGCATACTATATCACGGAATATGGTCATTGCTTCTGGTCGTAAAACGGATTGGCGGATCATTTTCAATATATTGCCATCCAGAACGAACGTCATGAGGCTGTGTGCTTCACCGGCAAGGAATTTTTCCACGCGATCATCGGTATACCTGACATAGAGACCGGCATGAAACGGAGCATCGACACAATGTACCGGCCTTGGAAATTGAAACACCCAACACATAGTAAGGATATCGGGATGTTCATAAATTGCATACCGGATGAACCCGAACTCCAATGCTTTCTGTTCATCGGCGGTGGGTTTCCGATACTGTACTATGAGCATCATGTTTCCATCAGGCCCAAATTCGAAACTAAAACCGTCCCCGGACGGGATCGGCCCTGGGAAAGGTTTGTCTACTTCATATTTGCTATATTTCATGTCAAAATATCCGTTTGTTTTTCTAGTGAGGAGTCAATATACCCGGTAGGCGTTTCCCATCAGGTCCGTCTTCGTTCAGGATATGAACTCACTTTTTGTTCAGCGAAATAGTCACCTCTGACATGTCCATTTCTTCTGATAAATATGGCTTCAATACAGACATAAGCTCCTGGTGGTTTTGATTCTCGGGATCAATCCACTTCATTTCCAAATCTTTCGGAACAATAACCGGCATCCTGTCATGGATGGGTTCTATGAATCTGTTGGCCTCAGTGGTAATAATGGTGCAGGTATGCAGTTGCTGCTGATCCGGCGATGTCCATGTTTCGTGAAGCCCGGCAAAGCCGAAAGGGCCTCCGGATTTTAGACTGAAGTAGAGTGGCTTCTTCGCCTTCCCCACCTTTTGCCACTCATAGAACCCGTCAGCGACGATAAGGCATCTGCGCTTCTTGAATGCCTGCCTGAAC
>DNUI01000214.1 GCA_003508565.1 Syntrophaceae bacterium | reverse complement strand
TTTATGTCAACAGGGGCCTGATTAACCTTGTCGAGAAGGAGAGTGAACTGGTCGGTGTACTTGCGCATGAAATAGCACATGTCAACGCCAGACATATTGCAAATATCATTGAAAAATCAAAAAAGGTTGGAGTTGCGACTCTTGCCGCAATTCTCGCCGGTGCATTTCTTGGAGGAGGAGGCGAGTTGACTGCAGCAGCAACAAGCTTTTCATTAGCAACAGCCGCAAGCTTAAATTTGAAATATAGTCGTGAACATGAAGAAGAGGCCGACAGATTAGGTATGTACTATCTTGTCAGAGCTGGTTATGATGGCAAAGCTATGTTAGATTTTTTAAAGATCATGAGAAGGTACGAGTTTTACTCAAACAATATTCCCTCATATTTTCTCACCCATCCAGGTACCGATGAAAGAATTACCTATCTCGATGCTTTGTTGCAGACAACGTATATTCACAGAGGTGCGGAAAGTATCATCGGTAATTTAAAAAGAATACAAACAATGCTAATGTTTGGGGAGAAGAATCTTGATTATAGCTTGAGGCATTTCCAAAACGAATTGCAAAAAAACCAAAATGATGTCGATGCCCTTTATGGAATAGCGGTGATTCAGGAAAAGCTCGGAAGATATTCTGAATCAATAGATAATTTCCGCAGAGCATTGAGCCTGTCTCCCAATGACGAAGATGTTACGAGAGATCTTGGCATTGTCTATTTTAAACTAGGAAAGACATCACAAGCAATTGATTATCTGCACAAGGCTGTAGCCCTTAACGGAAACGATACGGGTGCCCTTTTATATCTGGGAAGATCGTATGAGCAGTTGGGAGATTATGCAACAGCGTTAAACATTTATAAAAAATTGGAAAGTATAAATATCGATGAAGCAGATGTATACTACAGTATCGCTATGGCCTACGGAAAAACTCAGAATCCAGGTTCGTCACATCACAATTTTGGTATCTATTTCAAGAAAAAAAACAAACCGGACACCGCCCTGTTTCATTTCAAGGAGGCACTGAAATATTTTACCAAATATAGCGAAAAATACGAAGAAATTGAAAAAGAGATAAAATCCATTAAGCGGTAAATTTCATCCCTTTTTTGTCAGGTCATATCAATCTGGTGTGATGTCAGTTCTCTCTTTGCGTAGTCAAGATAAATTCTTTCTTTATTGAACAATTCGAATAAATCAGCATCAATATAATTTTCTTTGACCATATAATCCATTATTTTTATCGCTTCCGACAGTGTTTTTTCCTTTTTATACGGTCTGTCTTTTGCGGTTAATGCATCAAAAATGTCCGCGAGTGCTATAATGCGGGCCTGTAATGGAATTTCACTATCTTTAATGCCCAAGGGGTAACCCGTGCCGTCCAACTTTTCATGGTGTGCAGAAGCATAATGTGCGACGTTTTTCAATTTCTTGGGAAAGGGAAGCTGAGAAAGCATTTTGTGAGTTATGGTTACATGATTTTTGATAATTTCCTTTTCTTCACTTGTAAGAGTTCCCTGGGGAATTCTTAAATTGTATAGTTCATCATCATAAAGGAGATTTTGGAAGTTTCCTCCTGAGTTCCAGCGAGTTGCAGCGATGTTATTGAGTCGCAGATTCATCTTTTCATCCATAAAAGTGCTTCCGGTATTAATCTCCTCTATAAATCTATAATCTGCTTCTAATTGCTCAACGTATTTATCATAGTTATCAATTTCTTTTTCATTGCAATTTCTCTTTTTTTTAACATCAGATTTTTTGATCGTAGTGAGTAAATAATCGCGCTTAAGAATTTCAAAACGTATTTTTATCGCTTCCAACCGGTCGTAAATAGTTTCTAGCTTTCTGGCTTTATCAATAATGAATTCCGGGGTTGTAATTTTTCCTACATCATGAAGCCAAGCCGATATGCGAAGCTCCTTTAATTTATCTTCATCAAAATGGATGCCGGCAAATGTACCTTCCTTGGTATCATTTATCTTTTCTGCAATAGTCATCGTAAGCTCTGCAACCCTTCGCACATGACCGCCAGTATACGGTGATTTCTCATCAATTGCTGTTGCAATTGTTCGGATGAAAGACTCTAAAAGATTTTCAAGATCATGAATAAGGCGATTATTGGAGAGGGCAATAGCTGCCTGAGAAGCCAAAGACTCCGTCATTTTTTGATTTTCTATGGAAAAGGAAATAACCTCGTCTGTCATCTCCGTATGTGCATTTAATAATTGAAGTATACCGATAATATCATTTTCATGATTCCTCATGGGCACAACAAGCATGGACATAGAGCGATATCCGGTTTCTGCATCGAATTTTCTCGTACCCTCAAAATTAAAGCCTTCTGCGTGATAGACATCCGCAATATTAACTACCTTCCCGGTAATGGCAGAATATGCAGATACATTCGCATGATTGGGACTCCCATCAGGATTTCTCAACTTTACTGACGGCCATGTAATTTTCCCGCCCGTTCCTCCCATACGGATATTTAAAGAAGTATTCTGCACGATGGCAAATTGGAGTTCTGTTTCATCATCAGACATTATGTAGAGGGTACCGCCATCTGCATTGGTAAAGTCTCGTGCCTGATCAACAATCATTTCTAAAAGTCTATCCAGATTTCTCTCGGCTGAAAGAGCTGTGCCTATCTGATTGAGTCTCCTTATTTGATCCAACTGGTTCTCTGTAAATCCTTTTACTTCAGATACCAATCTGCTTAGCAACTGATTTATCTGATCGTTGTCAGTATAATGAGAAACAGGAATTATTGCTTTCGTTTCATCCATTCAATAATGTCCTTGGACTTTTTATTATCTTATCAGAATATTAGCTATACGTTGCGCGATTTTTTTACTCAAGGACTCCAGTTCATCTCGAGAGTATGACTCATATTTTATAAATCCTCGATCAAGTACCTTGGAAGGGATAAATTGTTGTAACACATAAAGTCTGGCATTTTTGATCAAACTAGCAATATCTAAAATGTCATTTTCTTCAAGAAGTTTCTTCAGGGCTGTTGTACGGAATTCATAAGGTATCCCTGATTTCATGATTAATTCGATAGTTTGTTTGATTGTATCAAAGTTGATTTGTGATCTTGTGACTATCTTGTGCTTCTCTGCTGGTGATTTTATATCCATAGCAATATAATCGAGCAGCTTCATGCTAAGGAGCTTATCTATTACTTCAGGGTTAGAACCATTTGTATCGATTTTGATTGAATACCCCTTTTTTCTGACACGCTTCACGAAGTCAATCAAGCCATGTTGAATGGTAGGCTCACCTCCGGTGATGGTTACTGCATCTATCTTTCCCTTGCGCTTTGCTAAAAAAGAGAATATAACCTCTTCCGGCAGGCGTTCATTATATAATTCAGGATTTACCAATTCCGGATTATGGCAGTATGGACACCTGAAATTACAACCCTGCGTGAACACAATGGCGCATATTTCCCCGGGATAATCAATCAAAGATACCTTCTGCAGGGCGCCAATCTTCATTTCTTAAAAATTAAACACCCTCCTTTCTTTAAACTCTTCCTGTTTCCCTAAGTTCCATTGTTTGACAGGGCGAAGATAACCGACAACACGTGAATATATTTCACACGGCTCCATACAGGTTGGACATTTTTCCTCCTCACCAACTAAATATCCATGAGATGGACAGACACTAAAGGTGGGCGTAAAGGTAAGGTATGGTAAATGGTACTTCGTGCATATTTTATGGACAAGTTTTTTTACTGCAGCAGGATTTTGAATTCTTTCACCTGCATATGTATGGAATACCGTTCCACCTGTATATTTAGACTGAATTTCATCCTGTAAATCAAGGGCTTCAAATATATCGTCTGTATAATTAACCGGCAGTTGCGTCGAATTGGTGTAAAATGGTTCTACTGGACCGTTTATATTATGATTCGCGCTGATAATATCTGGGAATTTTGTTTTATCAATTTTTGCCAAGCGATATGATGTCCCTTCCGCAGGAGTAGATTCGAGATTATAGTTGTTCCCCGTTTCCTTTTGAAACTCCAACAATTTATTCCTCATGAAATCCAATATCTTTAGTGTAAATATTTGCCCTTCATCACTTGCTATGTTCTTTCCAAAAAAATTAAGGCAGGCTTCATTCATGCCTACAAGGCCGATTGTAGAAAAGTGATTTTTCCAGTATTCATTAAACCTCTTCTTAATATTTCTAAGGTAATATTTTGTATAAGGGTAGAGATTGCTCTCAGTGAATTTTTCGAGAACTTTTCTCTTTGTTTCCAAGCTATCCTTGGCAATAGTCATTAGTCTCTGGAGGCGTTCTATGAATTCATCTTCTGTTTTTGAAAGGTAACCAATTCTTGGCATGTTCATCGTAATCACGCCTATTGAGCCCGTTAACGGGTTTGAACCAAACAGCCCGCCTCCCCTTTTCTCTAATTCTCTATTGTCAATACGAAGTCTGCAGCACATGCTCCTTGCATCTTCCGGATTCATGTCCGACTTGATAAAATTTGAAAAATAAGGCACTCCATACTTTGCCGTCATCCCCCACAAGTCGTCAAGATTGGGATCCTCCCAATTAAAATCCTTTGTTATGTTGTAAGTAGGTATCGGAAAGGTAAATACCCTGCCTTTGGCATCACCATCAGCCATTACCTGAAGGAAGGCTTTATTGAATAAGTTCATTTCTTCCTGAAAATCCTTGTAAGTTTCCTTCTGGGGCTTACCACCAATAATGACATTTTGATCAGCGTAGTATTTTGGAACCGTCACATCCAGGGTAACATTGGTAAAAGGCGTTTGGAAACCCACCCGTGTTGGAACATTGATATTAAAAATAAATTCTTGCAATGCCTGTTTGATATCATCATAATCCAGGCCATCGTGTCTGATATATGGTGCCATGAGTGTGTCGAAATTTGAAAAAGCTTGCGCACCTGCTGCTTCTCCCTGAAGAGTATAAAAGAAATTGACAACCTGTCCAAGGGCACTGCGAAGATGCCTTGCCGGTCTGCTTTCTACCTTTCCGGAAACACCCCGGAAACCCTCCAGAAGAAGATCATATAAATCCCATCCGACACAATACACGGACAAAAGGCTCAAATCATGGATGTGATAATCACCATCTGTGTGCGCTTTTTTTATTTCTGGTGCGTAAATTTCATTTAACCAATAAACTTTACTGACTTCAGAGGATATATAGTTGTTCAACCCCTGCAAAGAATAATCCATGTTACTGTTTTCATTTACTTTCCAGTCTTTCTTCTTAAGGTACTGATCGACTAAATCAACCTCCATTTTATTTGTTATTTCCCTCAATCTGGCGTGTTGTTCTCTATATATAATATAGGCTTTCGCTGTCCGGCGATATGGACTTGATAAAAGCACTTCTTCAACAATATCCTGAATTTCTTCCACGGTCATTACCTTATTGTCAAAGAGTTTCTCCGCTAAATTCAACACTTTTATCGTGAGTTTCTTCGCTGTAATCCCATCAAACTCTTCCGTTGCACCTCCAGCTTTCGCTATGGCATTGGTTATCTTCTCCGCATTAAACTTGACTAAGCGACCATCCCTCTTTTTTATCTTTTCATGCATGAGAATCACTCTCCTTGGTACTATTATAAATACTTATCTTTGGCAATACTTATACGCAATATATTGGGGTAGAACTAAATATTACTACCATATATTGATATAATCAAGCTAAAAATTAAAATATTTTCCATTTTCAAATATGTAAGAACACATATCTGCAAATACGTGCGTTGCGAATATGAAAAGCACTTGAATTTACGTCATATATACTTTATATGTGGGGCAAAGAATGAATTATATCTTTTGTTGGTGATAAATCCTCTGCTGCACCAATATTAATGAATACCGTCTTTTTATCTTCAGTCTTCCATAATCTGTATATACTTTTGCTTTTCATCATCCCGATCCACGGCATAAGCAGGATGAACTTTTTACTACCATAGAACATCAGATACTATACGCAAGAGACCCGCTCTATTCCATGATATCAGAGCCGGTATATTTTTGCGGAGATATCCGCGTAATCTTGTTTCAAAGGCAAGGAACTCAGCGATGTTTTCAAGACTTATAATGAAAATTTCAAAAGATTGGCCGGTGATATCAAACCCTGTGTGTTCCTAACCTCAAAAACACAAGCGGGATTTTATTTATTAAGGCGACACATCTTATTTGAGGATAATGTGTTATCCTCAATCAGGATATAACGGTTCAGATACAACATCGACTTTGTGTTGTATGGCTAAATCCCAGCAGAGACTCTTGACATATACACTCTATCATACGCGTGAAGGACTATGTCAGTGCATATTTACAGTCATGGGCTACGTCAACACGCAAGCGCTTTTTTCACAATCATATCCGAATTTCTGAACATCTCTGAGGCTTCTTTATCTGTCATACCGGCACCGATTGCTATCCGTAACGCCAGCTCTTTACTTACTATATCTTGGGGAGAGTGACTGTCTGTATTCAAAACAAGCGAGGCATTTGCCATCCGTGCCATTCGGACAACATGACCGTTGGTTAGGCTGTGCCCTTTCCGGGTGCTGACTTCCAGAAATATAGAATTTACTGCTGCCAGGTGCGCTTCTTCCTCTGTGAGCAGTCCGGGGTGTGCAAGTATATCAATAGGAGACTTAAGCGCAGCCATATTAGTCCCGGAAATTACCGGCTCTACGATCGTTTCACCATGGACAACAATAACTTTCGCCCCGAGTCCACGCGCTTCTACTGCCAGTTCGTGAATGTAATCGGGAGGGACATGTGTTAACTCAATGCCTGGGATTACCTGTATAGAATATGCAACCGACAATATACAACATACCTTTAAAATACAGGGGATAATGATTTCTATGTTGGAATGATCTGTATGGTCAGTTATGGCAATGGCACGATATCCTGCGACCTTTGCCCTTCTCACAAGTTCAGAAGGAATCAGCTCTCCGTCGCTGAATATTGAATGAGTGTGCAGATCAATCACGGCATATCACCTTTCCCTCAGGGGTTATTCCCACGCATGCGGGAAACCAGCTATACTTTTACCTTTTTCCTTGAGCCTTCAATATCGATAATAATCCGGCTTGAATGGCCCCGTTACCGGTACACCAAGATAACCTGCCTGTTCTTTTGTCAATGTTGTCATTTTAACGCCAAGCCTTCCTAAATGGAGTCTTGCCACTTCTTCGTCAAGTATTTTCGGCAGTGTATATACACCAGACGTATAGTTCCGGGTCGCAAGTTCAATCTGGGCCAAGCACTGATTTGTAAAGCTGTTACTCATAACAAAGCTTGGATGCCCTGTTGCACATCCAAGGTTGACCAGTCTGCCTTCCGCAAGGATGATGATGGAGCGGCCGGATTTGAGAGTCCATTTATCTACTTGCGGCTTAATTGTTTCCTTTTTACAAATCTTGCTTCTTTCAAGATACCTCATTTCAATTTCGCTATCGAAATGACCGATATTGCAGACGACTGCTTCATTCTTCATTTTTTCCATATGTTTACCGGTAATGACGTTGCAGCAGCCGGTGGCTGTTATAAAGATGTCGGCGACGGAAACGACTTCCTCCAGTGTCGTTACCTCATATCCCTCCATGGCTGCCTGGAGGGCGCAAATTGGGTCGATCTCGGTAACTACGACCCGGGCACCAAAACCTCGCATTGACTGCGCACATCCTTTACCTACATCTCCATATCCACAAATGACTGCCAGTTTACCGGCTACCATGACGTCAGTGGCTCGCTTTATCCCATCGGCAAGGGATTCCCGGCAACCGTAAAGATTATCGAATTTTGATTTTGTGACTGAATCATTCACATTAATCGCCGGAAACAAAAGTTCTCCTGTCCTGGCCATCTGATATAGTCTATTCACACCTGTCGTCGTTTCTTCTGAGACTCCACGAATGCCGGCAGCTATTGTACGCCAATGATTCGGATTTCGCTTTAGGGACTGTCCTATACGATCCATAATAATTTGGAATTCTCTGTTGCCACACTTCTTTTGGAGCAACGAAGGTTTATTTTCGACTTTCACACCTTGATGGACATACAGTGTTGCATCACCGCCATCGTCGACAATCAAATCCGGGCCGGAACCGTCGGGCCAGATGAGGGCCTGTTCTGTACACCACCAGTATTCTTCGAGAGACTCCCCTTTCCATGCAAACACCGCGGCAGAACCAGCCTTGGCTATTGCTGCGGCCGCATGATCTTGAGTAGAAAAAATATTACACGATGCCCATCTGAGTTCGGCGCCAAGTTCTTTAAGCGTCTCGATGAGCATTGCCGTCTGAATTGTCATATGCAGGCTGCCCATGATCTTTAAGCCCTGAAGGGGCTTCTCGGGACCATACTTTGCCCTTATCGCCATGAGACCGGGCATCTCATTCTTCGCAAGTTCAATCTCTTTCCGTCCCCATTCCGCAAGATGCATGTCTGCTATTTTGTACGGCAGGTTCTTTACAGGTTTCAGATATGCCATCATACCCCCACTTTAATTTTAGTAAACCGCCCTTTGGCTTATACGGCCGTAGCCTGTCGAAGTGCTTCTACCATGTCTGTCTTTTCCCATGCATAATCATCAAGAAATAATGATTTCGGGAATTTTTTGTAAATATCACCTCTCAGTAGATCTAATTTTTCAATCATACCCCGGGGAGATAAATCAAAGTACTCTTTAATGAGTACGTTGAGCTTGTTGTTGGAAATAATCCCTGTGCCAAAAGTATTCACATATATGGAAATAGGCCTGGCAATTCCGATAGCATACGCAATTTGAATGGAACACTTTTTTGCAAGTCCTGCGGCAACAATATTTTTTGCAACATAACGAGCGCCGAACAC
>DNUI01000082.1 GCA_003508565.1 Syntrophaceae bacterium | reverse complement strand
TTCCAAAAAAGAGAAGACATCGGATTCTGTTATCGTCGGTGGCACGGAGAAGTTCATGATCGGCATTGAGCACATCCGCAAAAAGAGTCTCAAACATAAGAAGTTGCCTCTCTGGAATATCTGTTTTCATATCAACGACTTATATCAGATTCCCGAGGCAATCACAACCTCTTTTCAACAACTTTCTTCAGTTTTCAAAGAGCCTTCTCAACGGCTATGCAGCTTAGCGACTGTTTTTTTCGGGACGGACCAATTAGATGACGTCCTCACAACAGGTCCATAAATGTCATGCCGGACCCGCTCCGACATCCAGAACGTACTGAATGTGCTGGATGTCGGCGTTCGCCGGAAATGACGAAATGGGCAATTCTCAACCTTTCGCAAGCCCATCAATTAGATGGCAAATTTCAAAAAGGTTTGTTTTGTCTATTCGTTACGAGCCCATCAAAGTTATCTCTCCATTGCAAATCCATCTCTCAACATTTCTCTTGCAACAATGAGTCTTCTAATTTCACTAGTCCCTGCGCCAATTTCCCAGAGCTTGGAATCCGTGTAATGTCTACTTACTGGATATTCTGTACAGATTCCATAACCCCCATGTATTTGTACTGCGTCGCTTGCTATCTGGGTTCCCCTCTCAGAAGAGAAAAGAATAGCCGCCGCCGCCATTAGATCAAGGTCGGTCCCCTTTCCGCCATGCTTATCCTCTGAAGAGTCACAATAATCGGCTGCGCGGTATACCATCCACTTACTAGCCTCATAACCGCAATACATGTCCGCAAGTTTACCCTGAATTAATTGGAATGAACCAATCGGTTTTCCGAACTGGACCCTTTCTTTAGAATATTTAATAGAAAGCTCAATGCACGCTCTCTGCATACCCAAAATGCTGCCAGCAAGCGTTATTCTTTCAGTACAAAGACCGCTCGTCAATACTGAAACCCCTCCATTCAGTTTACCGACGAGATTCTCTTCGGGAATAACGACATCCTCAAACGTGACAAGCCCACTAGGCGACGTTCTAAAGCCCCATTTATCTATTTTATCAATCGTCACACCCCTCGCATTCTTCAGGTAAAACCAAAAGGCCGATATGCCATGCGGTCCTTTTTGAGGATCTGTCTTTGCATAGAACATCATCACGTCAGCAATAGGAGAATTGGTGATAAATATTTTGCTCCCATTTATGATATATGAGTCACCTTTTTTCACTGCTGTTGTTCTCATGCTCATTGCATCGGAACCAGCGTTTGGTTCTGTAATACCGAGAGCACCAATGTACTCCCCTGTGCAGGCCTTAGGAAGAACTTCCATTTTATGCTCTTCCTTTGCATTTCTTCTGAAATTATCAAAACAAAGTGTTTGACTCGGCCCAATAACTCCTCCTGAAATCCCACTACTTATCCGCCCAATAGCTTCATATATAAGACATGTTTCTACATACCCTAATCCAGCCCCCCCATACTTCTCTTCGAACACAATACCGTTTAGTCCCAGCTTCCCAAGTTCAATAAACAGATCTGGGGGGCACTTTTGTTCTTTTTCCAGTTCTTCCATCTGAGGCTCCAGCCAACTATTTGCCCACTTATAAGCATTCTCTGCCATCATTCTTTGCTCTTCAGTAAAACGAAATCCTATTGCCATTTTATATTCTCTCCTTTCATTCATTTTTTTCAGATATAAAATCACTACTGTCCGGAATAATCGGCGGTTAACTTTTGTAACAGTGTAACATGGTTAATAAAAGACGCCGTTTATGTCTGTCCTCGACTTGAAAATGCGAAGCGGAATCTGTAAACCTTCCCGGAAATCATTCCAGGGAAGGAGCGCCTATGTATCCCGGTGCGCTTGTGTTTACCCAAATCATGGACTTCATGCCGCTGAAGACCTTTCGGCGTTGCGTGGAGAGATACCGAGGCAACTTCAGCGTGAAGAGCTTCACCTGCATGGATCAGTTCCGCATCATGGCGTTTGCCCAACTGGCGTATCGGGAGAGCCTGCGGGACATCGAGGTCTGCCTCCGGGCACAGAGCAACAAGCTCTACCACATGGGCATCCGCAGCAAGGTTTCCCGCAGCACCCTGGCAGAAGCGAACGAGATGCGGGACTGGCGCATCTACGCCGATTTTGCCCATCATCTGATCGGCGTCGCCAGGAAGCTTTACCACAAGGAACCGTTGGCCGTGGAACTCGAAAGCACGGTTTACGCCCTGGATGCCACGACGATCGACCTGTGTCTGTCCCTCTTTCCCTGGGCCCGCTTCCGGGAAACAAAAGGGGCCGTCCGTCTCCATACGCTGCTGGACCTGCGGGGAAATATACCGAGCTTTCTTCACATCTCCGACGGCAAACTCCACGAGGTCAACGTCCTGGATATCATCCCCCTGGAAACAGGTGCTTTCTACATCATGGATCACGGCTTCCTGGACTTCTCCAGACTCCACACTGTTACTCAGGCCTCGTCGTTCTTCATCGTCCGGGCCAAGTCGAATCTCAAGTGCCGCAGACTCTACTCTCACTCGGTGGACAAGGCTGCCGGCGTCATGTGCGATCAATCCATCCTGCTGACCGTTCCGAAGTCGGCCTGGGACTATCCCGACAAACTCCGCAGAGTGAAATACTACGATGCCGAGATCGGCAAAACACTCGTGTTTCTGTCCAACAACTTTCTGCTGCCCGCCCTCACCATCGCCCAACTCTACAAACAACGATGGCAGGTGGAGCTATTCTTCAAATGGATCAAACAGAACCTGCGCATCAAGAGCTTTCACGGCACCTCGGAGAATGCCGTGAAGACCCAGATATGGATTGCCGTTTCCGTCTATCTGATCGTGGCAATCATCAAAAAACGGCTGAACATCCCCGAGAGCCTCTACACAATTCTACAGGTCTTGAGCGTCTCACTATTTGAAAGAACATCCATGCTCCAACTACTTACATTCTGCGACTACAAAAACGATAGGAACAAAAATACTAACCAGTTGAATCTATTCA
>DNUI01000011.1 GCA_003508565.1 Syntrophaceae bacterium | reverse complement strand
AGCGTTGAAAAAATATAAGTTTCAAGGTGTGCAACGCTGTTCTCCGAAGATATTAGACATACACTTCAACAACACCAAGATGCAGCGCAACGTAAGCGTGGCGACTTTTTACAAAGCGGTCTGGAATACTTCCATGTGCGCTGGATAGGAGCAGTGATCCGAGAAATACATTGACAAAACATAATCATAGTAATAGCATAGCCCTCCAAGAAAATGCTGAATCTTTTCATGTGAATTTATTCTTCATAGAGGAGATTGAGCATGTTTTTTTATTTGCTATTTATGAGGACTGCCGGATGGCACTGCCTTTCAACGAGGAGTTTACGGTCGTAGAAGAGTTGCCTATGAAAAAGATTATTAATAAAAAAAGGGCCTTAGAAATCATTAAAAACTTCCCAAGGGCGAGGGTTTTAGTGGTCGGGGATATTATGGTGGATCATTTTATATGGGGTAATGTATCTCGAATTTCTCCGGAGGCGCCCGTTCCCGTTGTAGAGGTCCAATCGGACAATTTTATGCTTGGGGGATGTGCGAATGTATTGAATAATATATTTTCCCTGGGTGGCAAGGTGAATGTGACCGGCGTGATAGGGAATGATGATATGGGAGAGAGACTATTAGGGGAATTTCGAAAAAAGCGCATAGATACAGATGGAATTATTATTGAGGCGAATCGCCCCACGACATTGAAGACCAGAATTGTAGCCCATAGTCAGCAGGTCGTAAGATTTGATCGTGAGAACAGACGGCCAATTAACTCAGGTAGTGTTAAGAAAATAATCACGTATATAAAAAAGGTGATTGATGAACCTGGTGCCATGGTTATTTCGGATTACAATAAAGGGGTTGTTACGAAGACTCTCATGGATGGCGTTCGTGAAGTCATAACCGGGAAAGACATTACTGTGTGTGTTGATCCCAAACAGAATGACTTTTCTCTGTATAGGGGATTTGACATCATTACCCCTAATCATCATGAGGCCGGGCGGGCTGCCGGCTTAGAAATCGTGGAGAGGCGAGATATTGTAAGAATCGGAAGGATGCTACTGGATAAATTTAATTTCCAGGCGCTGCTTATTACCCGCGGTGAAGAGGGGATGAATCTTTTTGAAAGAGATGACAAATCCACTCACACTGCGTTTCCCGCGGAAGCCAGAGAAGTCTTTGACGTGACTGGTGCCGGCGACACGGTTATTGGAGTTCTTGCCCTGTGCGTGGCCTCCGGGGCAACTTTTAAAGAAGCAGCCGCTCTGGCGAATTATGCTGCCGGGCTTGTTGTGGGCAAGGTGGGGACAGCCACAATATCCTGCGATGAACTTAGAGAAGCACTATGAGCCGACCACGACCTGCAGAAGCGGTCAAACTGCTTATGAGTATTATTTACGCGGGCGGTGATTTGCCAAAACACGTTCTTGAATTATTATCCGGGCATTGCGGTGTTTTTGATTTTGTTAGTGTCGAGATGCCTTTTCATTATACCGATTACTATACCGGAGAAATGGGGGTATCCCTGGTAAGACGATTTATTTTTTTTGATATGTTAATTCGGCCGGAGTTATTGCCGGATGTGAAGCTTTTCACAAATGATGTGGAAAATAAATATTCGGTTCAAGGAAACAGACGGGTTAATATTGACCCGGGATATATATCCCCGGCTCATCTGATCCTGGCAACAGGGAAGGGTTATACGCACCGCCCTTACTTGCGGGACGGTATATATGCTGATCTTACCTTGATTTATAGAGAAAAATCATTTCACTCCCTCCCGTGGACTTACCCGGATTATGCAGAAAAACCGGTTATGGAAATGTTTAACAGGATGAGGTCAAAATATCTCATACAATTGAAGCACCAGTAAATTTTATGGTTCATCTCCAAGAAAAACGCCGGTATCTACAGTGTTCATGGGTTTGAAGAGTCAAACAAAGTCAGATTGAAGCGATAAGGAATGAATGCTCGAGCCACTGATGAAATTATAGGGAAACAACCACATGAACCCATGAATCATTTTTGCAACCAAATGAGAAAAGGACCGATTTTGTTTATTATTTTGATGGCGTTACAATAGGAGTATACGATGATTCAAAGTATGACCGGCTACGGCAGGACTGAGTCTGTTGTGAATATGAGGAAATATACAATGGAAATTAAATCTCTGAACCATCGTTATCTGGAGATTTCGCTGCGGCTTCCTGCAGCTCTTGCCCCTCTTGAACTGGAAATTAAGAAAAGGATTAGTGCGCGGTTTACCCGTGGCAGAATAGAAGCAAACATCAGAATGGATTCCGAATATGGTCCCATAGGCGAAGGCAGATATGAGCTTAATCTTCCACTTGCTCGTAATTATTACGAATTACTTGTACAATTGAAAGATGAACTGAAATTAGAGGGTGATATTACTGTAAGTATGATAGCTGCGTTCAGAGACGCTTATGTGCTAAGGGAATCAGGACAGGATATATCCATAATATGGGGGGAGTTGGAAGGTATAATAGATAAGACCTTGGATGTTTTATTGGAAATGAGGAAAAAGGAGGGTGAAAACATCTACCATGATTTACTACTGAGAATGGATTTAATCAGAAAATCCCTCGATTCAATAGCACTGAGAGCCCCTCAGGTTGTTCAGGAATATCATAAGCGACTTAGCGAACGTGTAAAAGAACTTTCCGAAGGAATGGTGCTCGATGATCTTCGCTTGGTTCAGGAAGTGGCTATTATGGCTGATAGAAGTGATATTACGGAGGAGATAGTCCGCTTTAAAAGTCATATACTTCAATTTGGCGATCTTTTAGATAGTGTTGATGCTGCAGGGCGGAATATCGATTTTCTAATACAGGAGATGAATAGAGAGGTTAACACAATAGGTTCCAAAAGCTCTGAT
>DNUI01000069.1 GCA_003508565.1 Syntrophaceae bacterium | reverse complement strand
CATCCAGAGCATATAATTCTGCATTGATTGGTACTGAACACAAAAGCATAACAAGTAAAATTATGAGATACTGCATGGTTACCTCCCTTCTTAGCCTTCATACTTTGTAGTGAAATTTTTTATTGAATATTTCCACTGTAATCAACCAGTATGATATACCCCTTCTATGGCATTCCCCTCCTTTCCTTGAAGTTTTCATTCTTGCAAAATAAATTTTTACTTAAATATTTTTTAAGACTTTCTCACCCTCCTTTCTGGTTATATTTGTATAAAACGAATTATAATTCATCTCTGAAATGGTACATGGTAAGACATAAAATGTCATCAACTTGACCAGCCAAAACACAAAACCCCGTCTCTTTTGAGAAGCGGGGTTTTAGTAATCTTTTCATGACATCACCCTCATAAAGGGTTCAATTCGTTGGTAACCTTTTGACGATGTTTTATTAAGATACTGTGTGATTATGCTCCCGATTATTCAAGAAATCAATACAAAAATTTCATGGTCCCTTTATAGCATCCCTTTTTCGTATTTGCTTCTATATTCATTACTTGGTAAATAATATTTCAGTGTCCAAGTCGTACCTTATTTCTTGTATCTATATAAGAAAGGCAGCCTGTTGACTTCAAGGAAGAAGGGAATTATGTTTCAGAAAATATTTTCATCAAAAGCGGGTTACATATGCTTGATGTATAGGGAGGATAAGGATATTTGTTCATAATAGTTAAAAATCGTTAAAAAAATTTGACAAGATGCATTCATCCCGTATAAGGTTCCGCCCAAGTCAAGCTCGTTGCCATATTCTACGTCCCACTCAATATCTCTTTCCCAACCAACTCAGGAGGAACCTATGAAAAAATTGATTCTTGTTTGTGTATCCTTTTTTTTCCTTGTATCGTTCGTCCACGCCGCGAAAGTTTCTAAGACTATGATCAACCCCCTTGAGCTCAAGACCCCGGATGGAAAGATAATTCAGTTGCTGTCACCGGAAGATGAGCGTCAAATGGAGATTCCCAAAAAATATCATCAAAAGACACTCGATGCATTACGCAAGCAAAAAGCAATTCAGGAAAATTTCCGGAAATTGAATCCTCTCCTTTCAAAAGACTTGCCTAAGCTCAAACCGCATCAGGTTCTTCCATCCCCAAAAGCCAAATACTTCTCGTGGCGGGACCGTGGTGTGATGACCCCGGCCAAAAACCAGAATCCCTATGGAACGTGCTGGGCATTTGCCTGTGTGGGTACAATGGAGGCTCGCTATTACATGCGGCATTACGAATTATTGGATCTCTCGGAGCAAGACCTGATCAACTGCAACTGCCGAAAGTGCGATAAGTCCAGCCAAAATCAGTTTGAAATAAAATTGTTGTCAGGCGTATACACCGAAGAGAGCAATCCTTACAAGGGTGACGGCAACAAGCCTCAATGCAAAGCAGAGAACTGCGGTCCGTGCCAGCTCGGCGTCAAAACCCCCTATCATCTTGAGTCGTTCACACAAATTAATCCCGGCTTTACAAATTTATTTCCTCGTGAGCCCGTTCCCGTTGATCAAATAAAGGCCGCTTTGATCGATCATGGCCCGATAATCGTAAAGATGCACATCCCGACAGGTTCCGCCTTCGGGAGTGTGAAAGGAACGGAGGTGTTTACCGAAAGCATTCCCCTGGTGTATGAACCGGAAC
The DNA here is from genome assembly GCA_003508565.1 of Syntrophaceae bacterium. Taxonomy (GTDB): domain Bacteria; phylum Desulfobacterota; class Syntrophia; order Syntrophales; family UBA2185; genus UBA2185. Next base: position 4,119 of record DNUI01000069.1, on the reverse strand, counting down.
GGAACAACGGCGCTCATATCGTCATCATCGTCGGTTGGGATGATAACAAAAAGGCGTGGCTCATAAAAAACTCATGGGGAACCGGTTGGGGAGATAATGGCTTCGGCTGGATCACGTATGGGAGCAACAAGATTGGAATGGGGGCATCATGGTACCTGATGGCAGCTCCGGATTTTCACCTTACCGCAGTCTGGCGGCAAGGATCCGGTGAGGAAATTCAAGCCCATGGCTGGACCTATGAACAATACCGCAGGAAGTATGATGAAATCTTTCCCAAGGGTTGGCGTCTCCACTTGCTCAAAAACACCGTGGAACAAGGGCAGACACTCTACAGTGCTGTCTGGCGGAAGAGTACCGTGCCGGAATATCAGATTTATGGATGGAAGTATGAAGATTATCGCAAGAAGTATGATGAAATCTTCCCCAAGGGTTGGCGCCTGTTCATTCTGAATAGCTATGTCGAAGGCGGTCAGGTGAGATACACGGCTGTGTTCAGGAAAAGCACCGTACCCGAATACCAGGTTTATGGATGGAAATATGAAGACTATCGCAAAAAGTATGATGAAATCTTCCCCCAAGGCTGGCGCCTGTAAATTCTTAACAATTATCTAGATGGCGGGACTGTCCGTTACACTGCCGTTTTTCGCCGGAGTACATCGCAGGAATTCCAGGTTTATGGATGGGATTACAAGGATTACAGGGCCAAGTATGATGAATTGTGGGCAAAGGGATGGAGGTTGGCGATCCTCAATAATTACATCGTCAATGGTCATGTGAAGTACACTGCCGTTTTTCGCCCGGGCAATTTCGGCGAGATACAAGTTTACGGATGGTACTATGACGACTTCCGTGCCAGGGACATGGAACTTCGTAAACAAGGACTAAGGCTGGAGATGGTGAATATTTACTGACAACGAAAAAGTTTTAAGATACATGATTAATTCTCATGGAGTAGAAAGGCAGGCTCACTTGGCCCTGCCTTTCTTGATTTTATAGATCATTGGTTAATGATTGAAATAAAGTACGCGTTGTCTGAATTGGAAAATCAACTGAATTAGGAAGGTACAAATAAAATTTCTGAGGATTAATTACGGAACGTTAGAAAATGACGGGTATATTGACAACACCCCCGGCCGTTCAATGGCAGGCAGTTGTGAGAATCGATGATCACGGGTGGAAAGAAGCATCGACTGAAATAGCATGTGGTTGTACTCCATATGTCGGCGTTTTGTCATACGCAAGGCTATTTGCGCTCGAGCGTAATAATTTTTGTTACGTATATACATCCTGCCGGCTCAGTGGCGTGATTAGGCCAACTCCGCCAATCACATGGTGCTTGGGGGTAGCAGGATTGATCCGTAGTGATGGTGCCTTCGAAGAGTATGTCATACCTTCTCGCCGCAGCAGTAGGGAAGGTTGGAATACGCAATTCTTGATGAGATTCAATCGTCGCGTCATCGAAGATCAGCGCAAAATGTTTATCAGTCTGCTTTTCATGGAACCAATTGCCAAGACAGCTCCAGATTAATCTTCCTTCAAATGTTTGAGGTGCGGGTTCTGCAAAGGACAGGGTCATAATGCACATCAGCCCAACGGTCGCGACAAAAAATTTCATAGTCTTTCTCCCGAAGGCAGGCAAAAGAAGTCATTATTAACACGGTGAACCATTTTTCATGTTCTCCATCGCAAGGATGGCCCCGCTTGAGGTCAGTACCAGGTCATCCATTCTAAAGGGATACCTTTTGCGTTCAAGCATTGGCGGAACTCATCCACCGCATTGAATTTCCCTCCAAACAGGAGTTCGATAAGGGCGAGCGTCACTCTGTCCTTGTCTTTGGCCCGGACAGTCACCCAGAACTCGTAGTCGCCATCATCAAACCATTTTTTGGGTGCCTCCCCCACGTCTTGTCCGGAAAGAACAAGGTCCCCATTGTCTTTGATTTCGGCATCAATGAAACGGGACGTTGGTCCCCGCTCTTCAAAAAGGGTAACCTTCTTTAATTCATGCAGACGGTTCTGATTGTCCATATATTTTCCTCATGTTCTCTCATTCACACAACAATGTTTGCATAAAAACTTTCTTTTACATGGATAACGTATAAGAATCATTTCCCGAATCATCCGCCCCGGAAAACATACTCCACCTTCGAATCTATGTGAGATAGGACCTTACTGTCTGATACATCATACTCGCAGTCAATCCCCACGGATCCATGAACAGGGCATTTGACACATACCGTCTCATTGGGCTTTACGGTAGTATGAGAAAAGGCTTTTTCCCCAATAGAACCTTGCCCTTCTTCCACCAGGAGAGGCGTTAAATCCTTATATTCAATACAGCCGACCGCTTGCACTATGGCCATACATAAAATAAACAAAAAAATGGACTTCACGTCTCGATCCTTTACCCTTCCGGCATTTCCTCTCTTGCTTCTTCTGTATCTCAAAGCAAATATTCTTAGCTCTCTTTCAAAGTTGAGTGAACCCGTCGGTTAATTTAGGAGGTTATAGATAGAGAGAAGTTTTCATCTTTTTTTGTAAGATATTGCACTTCAACGCTCCCGGGATAAGGTGAGAGAAAATTGCGTGTCGTCAGGTTGCTAAGTGCTCGATGGCGATCTTCTTGATCGCCATCGAGCGATTCATACCTAATACAGCGGGTTAGCGGGCTGGCGGCCCCGGGAAGGGAGGCCTCGGTATAGGTTCAGGCATTGCACCCGGCGGTTTCGGCATGGGTTCAGGCATTGCGCCTGGCAGGCGCACTTTGAGTATTCTCGCCTTGATGTTCTTTATGTCAGGGATTATCCACATACTGCTCTCGGCCACGACCCATGCTGAATGCCGGCCTATCCTGTTGCTGCCGTATTTGATCCAGCCGTACCCGCCATAGCCCCAGTCGGTGCCCCATGAATTCTTGATCAGCCAGGCACCTTTGGCACTATCCCATCCTACTATCACAACAGCGTGTCCTTCACCTGCAGTGTCCGACGCGACCGCTTCATTGTAGACACCTTCGGAATACGCCTTAAAGTCATTTGAGACCACCCTCATGCGGGTAGTGAGAGGACCGTATGCGCACAGGGCCTGTTTTATTTGGTCAGTCGTCGGAAAGTCAGCGTCAGGATTTACAAATCCCCACGATATGGCATCAAAAGGTGTTGCAGGGTTTGTACAGGCTTGATTCGTTGCCGTATACGGCACGGCTGCCTCCGTGGCAGAGCCAACCCTGACCATATGCTGGAGCGCCTTTACCGCAAGACCGCTGTTGCAGCTCCCGGCATCCGTACCGTCATCGGCTATTGCGCAGTCATTGATATACTGCTCCGAATTATCGACAGTTTTTGCGTTTCTAATCAGGTTGCTCGCCTCGTACGCGCCTACAGCGGCAAATGCCCAGCAATTGCCGCAATTCTGCTCTTTCACAGGTGTTACTTTGCCCTTATCGACCCAGTTGAGTGCTGTCTGCTTCGCACAAATCAAGGGCTTAATGTCGAGGTACGGATACTTCTGGAGGATAGACGGATTCTTGAGAATGTACTCAGCCTTGGCCTTGTCATCAAGCTTCATCAGCTCCATGGCCTTCTGGTTGACCAGCCTTCGGGCCTGAGGCGAGGTTGCTTTCGGGTCGTCCCTGTCGCCGAACAGGGCGCTGTTGGGCTTGCCGAGGGCCTTTGTGTAGCCTACCATGTATGTAAGCTTATTCCGCTTGATTTTGGCACGCATCTGCTCCAACTGCCGTTTGATCGCGGCCGGAGCCTGAAGCTCGCGCTGCTTCAACAGCGCCGTGCGGTTGGGATCGGCCTGCAATGTCGCAGCGTCTGCGGCAAGAGCTCCAATTAAAAATATTGATGCAACAATAAAAACAGCCAGAAAACGTACTTTCATACAATTGCCTCCTTCCTAAGTTGTTGAAATTGGTTAACACGTAATGAATACCAGCGCGGTGAAGATGAGAATGTGCTCGAAAAAAGTAATGAGTCGGGAATGGATTCGCCTATTGGAATGAGGGAAATATAGTACAATACTAAGAAAATATCAACCTTAAGATGCGGTTTCCGCATATATTTGGCATTGTCGGAGATGTGATCATTATACATTGATCTTTACCCAAAAAAGTGG
>DNUI01000292.1 GCA_003508565.1 Syntrophaceae bacterium | reverse complement strand
TAACCTCGACCATTCTCGAATTGATCATCTACCCCGTCATTTATATGATCTGGCGGGGGCGGACTATGAAACATAACGAAACGACGGAGATATCCGAAAGTTGATGGTTGGATGACTCTTGAAACAGCATAGAAAGGCTCATGGAGCGTTGAGAGTAGTTTATCCCTATCATTATTCTGCCATTTAATCCTCATTGTTTTCCTCGTATGAAAGTACTAATTTACCATCAATAAGAATGCCAGTGAAAAACTTTGGCAAAATTCAGGTTTTGGGAGTTGTACCATGGCTAAAGTAAAGGAGAGAAGTATGACTACTAAAATTTTTGTGAATCTTCCCGTAAAGAATCTTGATAAGTCTATGGAGTTTTTTGTTAAACTTGGATTCAAGTTTAATCCCCAATTTACTGACGAGAATGCCGCTTGTCTTATTGTGAGCGAAGACATCTTTGCCATGTTGTTAATTGAGAAGTTTTTTAAAACGTTTACGCCCAAAGAAATCTGCGATGCCACGAAATACACAGAAGTGCTTGTGGCCCTCTCTATGGGGAGCCGAAAAGATGTCGATGAAATGGTTCGCAAAGCGGTTGCCGCTGGTGGAACAACTTATAGTGAACCTCAGGACCGTGGCTTTATGTATTTGCATGGGTTTCAAGACCCGGATAACCACATCTGGGAAATATTCTACATGGATCCGAGCGCAACATAACAGAATTAATTTATACAGACTGACTCTGAGCAATAAAGGAGAAGGTATACGGAAAGATATGCTGATGGATTTTTTAATTCTCAGATGCATAGAACTCACAACTTTTCCATGGGCACAAGAACCATGCTTTCCATACCACGTGCTAAATTGCTTATGCGCAAGGAGTGTGCGGCATGAACATCCTCATATTTGGACCAAGCGGAAGCGGCAAAGGGACCCATGGCGCAATTATTCAGAAGAAGTGCAGAGTAGCGCACATTGAGGCAGGTGCCACATTCAGGGAAAATATCTTAGCCGACACGGATCTTGGCAGGAAAGCAAAGGAATATGTCAATCGAGGAGAACTGGTGCCGGATGATATAACGATTCCAATGATCATGAATTGTATGAAGAACCCCAATTTCAAGAATGGCTGGTTGCTCGATGGTTTTCCACGAAACATCACTCAGGCGGAGGCCCTTAATAGAGCCCTTAAAAATGAGGGGATCAATCTCGACTTTGTGATACAGATCGTCATAGACAGAGATACAGCAAAAAGGCGGATCATGGGCCGCCGGCTCTGTGCGTGTGATAACAATCATCCCAATAACATTTACGTTGATGCAATCAGGCCATTGGAAAAGGACGGCAAACTGGTCTGCCGTGTGTGTGGATGTGAGACGATTACCATTCGTGCCGATGATCAGGATGAGGCAACCATTGACAAGAGACTCAGCATTTACTTCGATACCAAAACAGGTACTCTCGCTGCGATCAATTGTTTCAAAAAACGCATGAAAGTTAATAAGGTGTATAGCCTCGCCAGAGTCGACGAGACATCCAAAAATATGATGAAGTTGCTGTTGTGTTCTAAGCGAAATTAAAAAAAGAAGTGGATATGAAGTGGTGCGTGAAGAGGCGGGATTTTGACTTTTTAGTGGACTAACAAAATAACAATCGACGAATGAAATGTCAGGCATGTTGCTTGATGCAGGAGATTAAACGTATTATCGAAGAAAAGGAGGATGTCATGAAGTACGGGGCAAGAAATCAAATTGACGGAGAAGTGTTCAGCATAAAGGAAGGCACAGTTATGTGCGAGGTTACGTTAAAAGTTTTGACCTGTGATTTCATGGAATCTGTTATGACAATGAACTCCCTGAAAGAACTGGCTATTAAGAAAGGTGATAAGGTTTGTATTGTAGTCAAGGCAGTAAATGTCCTGTTGGTAAAGGAATAGCATTTCGATTTATTTTATAAGATATTACGATTGCACCGCAATGATCCGGATTGCATTATGCAGCCTCAGATCATTGCGGCGCAAGCATTTCATGTGAAATGATCAGATCTATTGCGATTTTGAATGCTCCTGGGACAGATACATTACGGCAAAACGCTTTGAATGCTTGCCGCGTGTAGCAGAGGTATAACTGAATTCTGCTGAAGGAACCCCTCGCAATAGCTGAAACAAGAGAAATCAGGATTGCTCAATTGGCAGATTGATCCCCCAGGGAATCCATGCGGTCGATCTGGTTATTTAATCCCCATTGACCCACAAGATCACTCTTTGTGCTGCAACAAAAAAGAGCAATGCCTTATCACGTAATCTCAATTTGCCTGAAGTAAAGAAGTGCCAGATCAGGAGGATCATGGGGGAGGCAGGAAAAAAGCATGGTTTGGACGCCATGAGTGACGCATACCTGAAGGCATATGAGAGGCTTCACCACAGACCTGCGTGGTGAGCATAGTAAAGGCATGTATTGGCAGGTTATATATACTATTGTACTTACATTTAACTATCATTGACGAATGATTGAAAATTGTATGTAGAATATATTTGTATTTTGATCAAATCAAAAAAAGGAGGATCATAGTATGTACAAGAAAATACTGGTTCCATTGGATGGCTCTGGATTGGCAAAAAGTATTTTGCCGCAGGTTGTAGATCTTGCAAAATGCCATGAAGCGGAGGTCACCCTCATAACAGTGGGAACAATTTCCGCTGTGGCGCATCTTGCGGAAATGGCCCCTTCAGTTGTCACGGATACCATGGGAGCGCTGAAACGCGCGTCAGAGAAAAACCTGAAAGAGGCGGCGAATGAATTGAAGGAAAAGGGCTTGAAGGCGAGCTGGGTGTATCAGACGGGCATCCCCGCCCAGGAAATTGTCCAGTATGCTGCGAAAGCCCCGTGCGATCTTATCGCAATGGCAACGCATGGGAGCGGCGAGGCTGCTTGGGTACTCGGAAGCGTTGCAGAAAAAGTCGCCTCCCATGCAACAGTACCTGTGCTGCTTATGCGTGTCATCGAAGCCCAACCCATCATTGAAAAGGGTCAACTCCCCGGCGGTCCGTAGAGCGTCTCACGGGAACACGGATTTAAAAGGATTTTTGATGGGAAGCATTGCGGTGAGAGTGATGGAGGGACGAGTGTGTCCTGTGCTATTGGTGAAATAGCAGTAAGTATATCACAACATGTACGGCCACTTACACAAAGAAGACGCAAGTAATCATTATTACAAATAGGAGAAAGAGATGGGGAAAAAAAATAACGCAAAGGTCAAAACCTCAACAAAAAAAATTGAATTTGAGCTTCCGGCGCCTTCAGCGACGGTGGTCTCAGTGGTAGGGAATTTTAATAACTGGGATGTCGATGAAGGTCTTATGGTAATGGACAGGTATGGGGTATGGACGAAAAGTATGAACCTAAAGCCGGGAATATATGAATATCGTTTTTTTGTCGACGGCAGCTGGGTAAACGATCCTACCTGCTCTACATGTGCGCCTAATGAGTTCGGAAGTTCCAATTGTGTGAAAATTGTTGAGTGAAGTGACATCATGCCTTTAAATTCGAGCGAATAAAATGGGAAAAATGAAGACCAATTCCCAATGTTGAGGTTTGCCCGCCTCATCGCCATCATATTCATTCATGGAACGGCCCCCGCATTGCGTGATCTTCCATATTTGCCCTCCTTGTGTGGCCTCCATTCTAGAAAAGATGAGAATTTTACGAGGTGGGACCCCGTTTGTTGTGCTATTTAAATCATCCGGCTCACGCGCTGCTGCCTGCAAGGCAGAGGCAGCGCCCGTGCTTGCCCCGAAGTAGCCTATCTTTAATCCACGCGTACCAGATGTATTGTGCATCCATTGAGTACAGATAAGGAGGCGCTCGGTAAGAAGCTCGATGTCGAACACCTTTCTGCGATCCGTTTCTTCGGATTCTTCCAGAAGATCGACAAGGAGTGTTGCGAAACCGGCCTCCTGCAACAGCCGGGCAACATAATTATTCCTCGGGCTGAGCCTGCCACTCCCTCTTCCGTGTGCAAATGCTATTGCACCTTTCGCTTCCGGAGGCAGGCCTAATATTCCCAGAAGCCTTATTTCCCCTGCTGGTATGACAACTTCTTTTTCCGGTTTCTCCGCCATGATTGTCACACCCCTCCAGCATTCAGATATAGGTATCCAGCAGGCAAATATTTTTCTCCATTTTCTGCCTTTAACATTAACCTTCTGTGGATCAGCACTTGTAAGCATAAAAGTGATTGAAGCAAAATCCCTCCGGATCACTTTGCGTCAACTCGGTTTCCGCCTGGCACTGTCCAATCATTCTTTTCGATACCTCTTCATAATCAGGGCGTTTTTCCTCATCACTTTTACACATTATGCATATGGCTTCATGATCGTAGCTGGATAAGATTCTTTTATCCGATGCTTCCAATCGTCTATGGCATCTTACGCATTCAGTTGCGCAAAGAAGCCGCTCTTTCCAATCTAACATTTTTCATCTCCTTTTCCATGAATCTTTGATACCAGTTATAAAGACGGAAATAGTTTTTTCCTGTTATTGCTGGCGTGGCAGTTGTCCCGCTACCCCCAGTAAGTAGCGGTTAGATTATCGGGGGGAAGGTCCTTTCTCATCAACGGCAGTTTATTTTCCTTCTCATGATATTCGTCTTTCGGAGACTTCCACGAAAACCCGTTCTGGTCGTGTTCCTGAACCGGTACCAGCCATCGATAATTCGGCGCGTCAAGGTTCATTGTTCCTTCCTTTTACAGTCCTCACAAGCACCGTGAAATACGATGCTTGACAATTTTTAATCTGCCGGCAATCCTGTTCTGATAAGGGGTTATGCCAACGGCAATTGCCCGTTGAGTTTCTCATACGTTTTCACGTAGGCATCAACCATACTATCCAGA
>DNUI01000280.1:2244-3821 GCA_003508565.1 Syntrophaceae bacterium | reverse complement strand
CGTCATGCGATGGCCACACAGATAATCCTTGACGAAAGAACAAAAATATGAATATTTAAATACCATATAACATAATAATATCAATAGATAAAAAGGATTTTACGTGAGTTTGATCGATCATATTGCCACCATTCCCCTCTTTGAGGGCTTATCAAGAAGTCAGCATGAAGCATTGGCTTCAATCGCACTCAAGCGCTCGTATAAAAAAGGCCAGGTAATTTTTTCAGAGGGGGATGAGGGGACGGGCTTTTACGCAATTATTTCTGGTCGGGTAAAGATATTCAAACTTTCACCGGAAGGCAAAGAACAGACACTGCATATGATGGGACCGGGAGAAATATTTGGCGAGGTGCCGGTTTTCTCAGGTCAGGGATATCCGGCCTACGCCGAAGCTCACCTACAGTGTTCGCTTCTCTACTTTCCCAGGAATGTATTTATTGAACTCATCAGGAAAGACCCCTCCCTGTCCCTTAATATGCTGGCCGTATTATCCTGGCGTCTGCGAAAATTCACAGCCCTGATCGAGGACCTTTCCCTGAAGGAAGTACCCGGACGTCTCGCTGCCTATCTGCTCCACCTGAGCAGGAAATCCGGAAGCGATGACGAATTTGATCTCGATATCTCCAAAGGTCAACTGGCCTCACTCTTAGGCACAATTCCGGAAACGCTTTCCCGTATTCTCGGTAAAATGAGCAGGCAGGGATTAATCAGTTCCGAAGGGTCACGCATCAGGATAAGGAACCGCGCAACCATTGAGAAAATCGCCAATGGGGGGAGGAAGCTTGAAAATATGTAAGACTCTACCGAAAACATCAACAAGATTTCTCGTCACGGAGTTTACACTGAGCGTAGCACATGTGTTCCTCGAAATGACATGAATATATTTCAAGAATATCAATGAGGGTCTTGTATGGCATTTTATAAGGAAGAAATCAAAGAAGAAATATCCTATGACGACAACAACAGAATCAGGGAGAAAAAGCATACCCTCAGCGGGAAATTAGAGGGTGAATACACCTCATATTATGATAACGGACAGGTCATGGCCAGACTGCACTTCAGTACTGACCTGCGGGATGGACATGCCGTTTCGTATTACAGGAGCGGTCAAATCAGCGAAAAAGGTACATTTAAAAATGACAAGCTGGCCGGTGAGTATGTCTCTTATTATGAAAGCGGCCAGACCAGGGAGATCGAAAACTACAAAGACGGGAAATTGGACGGGAAGTACACACTTTTTTTTGAAACCGGCGAGATCAAAGAGGTAGAGCACTTCAAGGATGGCAAGTTCGACGGCGAATACATATGTTATTATAACAATGGCCAGATCAAAGAGATGGGTAACTTCATAAATGACAGACGGGACGGAGAATACATCGCTTATTATAAAAGCGGCAAAATCAAAGAGAAAGCAACATATAAGAATGGCAAACTGGCAGGAGAATTTTTATCTTTCGATACGACTGACCTGGAAGATCAGATAGACGACCTGGAAGATGAGCCATATACCTTGGCTGATGAGGAAGCTTTGCAGGATAAAGAAAAAACAGTGGATGATTTGCTGAAGAAAATGGCTA
>DNUI01000280.1:0-2099 GCA_003508565.1 Syntrophaceae bacterium | reverse complement strand
GTCGGTCTGCCCCCATACCAGGAATTTCTCCCGCTGTTGCAAGACAGCCTTGGGGAAAGGGCAGGGAGTATTTTGCAGACCTTCAAGACTCGGTGTGAAGAAGCAGGATTCCATCCTGAAATAAAGAAAAGCGTCGGCGTTATTGATGAGACGATTGTCGAAGAGGGGAAAAATGCCGACTTGATTCTCCTTGCCCAGAGGGGCGAACATTTTCACTTAAGCGGTGGAGCGATACTCGGATCCACGGCAGAATCGGTCGTCCGGAAAGCCGGAAAGCCGGTTATGGTAACCCCGGCAAAGTTCATGGAAATCGAAAGCATGGGACTGGCGTATGACGGCAGCGGTCCCGCCGAGAATGCCTTAAAACTTGCGGTAGAACTGAATGAACAGACTTCCTGGCCTCTCAGTATCATCATTATTACGAGTGATCACACTGTGGGGGCAAATCTCACGCAAAAAATAGAGGATTTCCTCGAACCATATAAAATCGACAGCACAATCATCATTCTCCAGGGTAAAGAAGAGCGTGAAATTATTAAATTCATCCAGGAAGGTTCTGTTGAATTAATGGTGATGGGGGCTTACGGTCACAACAGGCTGAGAGAACTGATTCTCGGCAGTACCACGTCATATGTCATACGCAAAAGCACAATCCCGGTGTTGCTCACCCGTTAAAATTATTTCCTTTGTTTTGTTTTAGTTCTTAATTGTACAGACCGGCGGGCTGTCTTAATCTTGGTTCTTGTCGCTGCCTGTTTCTTTTGAACCTTCTTTGCAATGCTCACTAATAGTTCACTATTCCCTTTCACCAGGGGAGGTTTCCTTACCATCAAAACTGTTGCTTGATCTTATCACGTAACTCTTTCAGGGCATCATATCGGGTCAGATCATAATAAATCGGCGTAATGGAAATCATACCCTTGCTGAGCGCACAGGCATCAGAATCTATTTCTTCATATTCAGAGAGTTTTGTCTCGCCAGCCAGCCAGTAGTAGATATTATCCCTGGGGTCTACTCTCTTTTCAAAATTCTCTATCAGGCGCGCCCTGCCCTGCTTTACGACAACGATTCCCTTAATTTTTTCCTCGGGGACGGCGGGAACATTGACATTAATAGCGACGTTTTTCGTGGGATACTCTTGTAATATGAACGCTGCCATCTTACGGGCAAAACGGGCTGCGAAAGAAAAGTCCGCATTTTTGTGCGCATCGAGAGAGATTGCCATGGAAGGAACACCCATAATGACGCCTTCCGTTGCTGCCGACACAGTTCCAGAATAGATCACATTAATCCCCACATTAGCGCCTAAATTAATTCCGGAAACAACCAGATCAACCGGTTTATCTGATAATTCTTTAATGCCGATTTTCACACAATCGGCGGGAGTTCCCTTTACCGAATAACCAAAAAAACTTCCATTTTTCTTCGCACGTCTCACCATAAGGGGACGGAAAAGCGTGATTGCATGACCTACCGCACTCTGCTCTACTTCGGGCGCCACAATCAAGCAATCTGCATCCTTTGATAGTTCCTGATACAGGGCGCTCAAGCCCTTCGCATATATACCGTCATCATTCGTAAGAAGAAATCTCATGTGTAACCTGTCTGATTATTTTCCTTGTATTTGTTAGAAGCACATAAGGGCTCGGGAACAAGTGTTCGAATCCTTGAGTCCTTGGTTTAATAAATCCTAAAAATGACAGTAACTATGTGTGACAAAGAAACAACTATTTTATCTGTATGATCTGACCATCTTTTACTGTTAAAATAAAGAGAGATTTATGTGCGTCTCTCGTCCCTGAAAACGATGTGTATCCTGTTACGCCCCGGTAACTTTTCAACTTAAGCAGACTTTGTTTAAATTGCTCCCTCGTTTCGGCATCATATTCTTCGATAGTTTTTACAACCATGCGTGCCGCGTCATATACAAGAGCATCCATAACATCCGGTTCCCTGCCATAGTTCGTATAAAAGATATCGATAAAAGCATTTGCCTCGGGATAAAACGTATTCAGACAAAAGCCGTCTGCAAAGACGGCACCATCAATATGTTCACCCGCTGTCTTTACAAGGGTCACCGAATTCCATATGCTTGTACC
>DNUI01000091.1:2200-5061 GCA_003508565.1 Syntrophaceae bacterium | reverse complement strand
GTAGTACCTTTCTCTGCCTTCGTAAATTCAACCCCCCATTGAATCATTTCTTTGATTCTTTCCGGACCACTACTTATAACGAATCTGACGACGTCTTCTTTGCATAGGCCGGCGCCGCACACAAGGGTGTCATTGATATGAAATTCGAACCGATCATTTTTATCGAAGACAGCCGCTATTCCACCCTGGGCCAAATTTGTGTTTGAATCGGACTTTTCTTTCTTAGTTACTACTGCCACGCTTCCAAGATCTGCTGCCTTTATGGCGAAACTCAATCCTGCAATACCGCTTCCCAATACTAAAAAGTCAGTTCTAATTTCCATGGTATGCTTTCCTGTGATTTTTATAAAACTATGAAATTTTGTTTACAAAGCCTTGTCGCTTCTATATATAATTCCAGTCTATTTGTAAAAAGAAAATTGTTTCGAGGATTAATAAATGTTGATTTTAGGAATCGAAACCTCTTGTGATGAGACAGCGGCTGCAGTTGTGGAGGATGGGCGCTTAATCCATTCCAGTGTCATTGCATCGCAGGTTGAATTGCACAAAGCATACGGTGGTGTGGTGCCGGAAATAGCATCTCGCAAGCACATGGAAGCTATCATGCCTGTTATCTGTAAGGCACTTGATGATGCACATTTAACCTTGCATGATATTGAAGGGATAGCAGTAACAAGGGGACCGGGATTGGTAGGGTCACTTCTCGTCGGTCTGTCAGCGGCCAAAGCAATGGCATTTGCCCTGGATATACCATGTGTAGGTGTGAATCACCTGGAGGGTCATGTGGCAGCTATCTTTTTAAGTGAAGTGCGTCCGGAATTTCCTTTTATAGCGCTTGTCGTATCAGGTGGTCATACTAATATTTACCTGGCGGAGGCATTTCAGAATTTTATCACACTAGCTCAGACACGGGACGATGCTGCCGGTGAGGCGTTTGACAAAGCAGCTAAACTTCTCAACATCGGTTATCCGGGAGGTGTTGTAATTGATAGACTCGCAAAAAACGGAAATCGAGAATTTATAAAATTTCCACGAGCTATAAGAAATAGCATGGATTTTAGTTTCAGTGGTCTGAAAACATCCCTTCTTGTTCACATAAAAAAAAGAACCCGTCCTGTAAGCGATGATGAATTGCCGGATATCGCTGCAAGCTACCAGGAGGCTATCGTGGATGTTCTGGTTGAGAAAACAATTCGGGCTGCAGAGCAAAAATCAGTATCAAAAATCGTGGTATGTGGCGGTGTTGCTTCAAACAGTCGTTTAAGAGAACGTTTTACCGAGGAATCTCAAATAAGAGGATTGGATTTGTATATTCCACCTCCGGTTTATTGTACGGATAACGCTGCAATGATTGCCGTCGTCGGCGATAATCTTCTGAGAAAAGGAATCAGAGATTCGCTCGCTATGAATGCGGTTTCCAGATGGCCTTTGGACTGTCTTTAACATATGACAACAGTAAGGAACATTCTCAGGGATTTCGGCATACGACCCATCAAAAGTTTAGGGCAGTCGTTCCTAGAAGATAATAATGTCATAAATAAGATTCTTGTGATCTCTGATGTAAGGGCAGATGATACCATTGTTGAAATCGGTGCGGGCGTGGGAATCATGACGGAACTTTTCGCCAGGAAGGCAAAGAAGGTCGTCGCCCTCGACATTGATCCTCGAATGATCGGTATTTTGAGAGAGAGGTTGGCTGATTATCCCCACGTAGATGTCATTCATGCGAATGTTCTTGAGTATGACTTTTCTTTCGCAGGCACAAGATTATCATCACGGAAGCTAAAGATAATCGGAAATATCCCCTACAACATTTCATCACAGATTTTATTTCACTTATTGGCGTATCGACACGGCATCTCCTCAATGATTCTCATGTTTCAAAAAGAGCTCGCAGACAGACTCGTCGCGAAACCGGGAACAAAGGATTATGGAATACCAACGGTGCTGGTTTCAATGTATACGGAATGCTCTCGTGAAATGACAATCCCCCGCAGCTGTTTCTATCCACAACCAACAGTGACATCATCTGTTATAAAAATGACAGTCAGGGGAAACCCGTTAATAGGCATACATGATCATAAACTGTTCCACGAAATCGTAAAGGCAGCGTTTTCAAAAAGGAGAAAAACCCTGTTAAATAATCTACGAAGTTCACATGTATTTGGATATTCAGAAAAAGATATCATTGCATCACTCCAAGATGCGGGAATCGACGGTAAACGAAGGGGTGAAACATTAACTGCGGAAGAGTTTGGAAAACTCAGCAATGTGCTCCTTTTAAAAGAAAAAACTTGACAAGCTACGGTTATTTTAGTAAGGAACTTTCAGCCGCTTGGATCCGGCTACGGACTGAGACGGAGGGTAGAGCAAAGAGTGTATATACAAAAACATTATGAAGCCTCTCGTCTTTGACGTTGAGGCTTTTTTTGCTGGTGAAAGATGAAAATAGTAAGCTCGGCAACCGAAATGCAGGCTTTTTCAGAATCTTTAAGAAAGAAAAGCCGGAAAATCGCCTTTGTTCCTACAATGGGTTATTTCCACGAGGGTCATTTGAGTCTGATGAGGGAAGGAAGGCGTGTCTGTGACTTCCTCGCCATCAGCATCTATGTAAATCCCACGCAGTTCGGTCCCGGCGAGGATTTGGAGAGATACCCAAGAGACTTTGGAAGAGACAGAGATCTTGCTGAAGGTGTTGGTGTAGATGTGATCTTCTATCCGGAAAACACAGAAATGTACCCTGAATATTATCAGACCTATGTGACAGTGGAAACAGTAACTCGGAATCTTTGTGGAATTTCCAGGCCGGGTCATTTCCGGGGTGTTGCAACAGTGTGTGCGAAGCTTTTCAATATTGTAAA
>DNUI01000091.1:0-2165 GCA_003508565.1 Syntrophaceae bacterium | reverse complement strand
CGATCGTAAGGGAAGCCGACGGTCTCGCCATGAGCTCTCGGAATGTGTATCTCCAGAAAAATGAAAGGGATTCTGCCCTCAGCCTTAGTCGCTCTCTGAATTTAGCAAAGTCGATATATGATAGTGGGGAAAGGAATGCCAAAAAGATTCTCAAAGAGGTGAAAACATTTATCGAAGGATTTCCCTATACCGCAATTGATTATGTGAAGATATGCGATACAACGACCCTCCAAGATATCGATCATCTTGAGAAAGAAGCGGTATTGGCACTTGCAGTTAAGATTAATAAAACAAGGTTGATTGACAATTACGTATTCGGGGATGTGCTGAATATATAATTATAACTAAGATTTTCAGGAGAAAGGTAAACGCACAATGCAAAGGTTTATGCTCAAGTCTAAACTCCACAGGGCTTCTGTAACTGATGCCGACCTCCATTACGAGGGCAGCATAACGATTGATGCGAAACTGATGGATGCCGCAAACATATTGCCTTATGAAAAAGTAAATATATATAATGTCTCTAATGGTGAGAGATTTTCAACATATGCAATAACGGGGGCACCAGATTCAGGGGTGATATGTCTGAACGGCGCTGCAGCGTGGAAGGCGAAAAAAGGGGATCTAATAATCATTGCAAGTTACGTAATTATTGACGAAACTGATATAAAAAAGTGGCATCCCACGTGTGTTTATGTGGATGATAAAAATAAGATTAAGAAACCAAAGTAGTTACTACGAAATTTATAATTGATACTTTTTAATTGTTTGCAGGATATTATAAGGGGCAGGGTTACATGATCACCATGCCCCTTTATTTTAAATAGAAGTTGATAACATCACAGCTTTTTGCTATGTACTTCCACTTCGTAGGAATGTGAAGGTTACCCGGAATTGAAGAAGAAACTGAAGCAGATATTTTTAACGGGTCTTGCTGTTATAATTCCCATAGGGTTGACGCTCTACATCCTATTCTTTCTCATAGACATAATGGATGGTCTCCTGAAGATTATGCCCGCAAAGTATCATCCTGACGCGTTAATCGGCATCCATATACCCGGCCTGGGAATTATTGTGACTGTAGTGTTGATTTTTATCTGCGGCCTCATCATGACAAGCTACATCGGCAATAAAATTGTCCAGTCGGGAGAGGATCTGGTTGACAGGATTCCGTTTGTGAGGAATATATACCAGGCAATCAAAAGACTCTCTGACAGCATGTTCACGGATCGGAGTAGCAGTTTCAAAAGGGTTGTTCTCGCGGAGTTTCCCCGGAAAGGAATATATACAATAGGTTTTGTAACTGGTATACCAAATTCGGAGATTCGGGATAAGGCGGGGCTGAATTGCATCAGTGTTTTTTTTCCGACAACACCCAACCCGACATCGGGATATTTAATTATCATCCCGGAAGATGAACTGGTTCCAATGAAGATGTCCGTTGAAGAAGCATTAACCTTTATAATTTCAGTCGGGATAGTATCTCCATCTGAGCATCCGAAAAGAAGAGAGAAATCACAGAGCAAAAATGACTTAGGAGCTGTTAAGGAATAAATATGGTGTTCATGGACTTATTGTTGAAAGAGCACAATGTAAACATAGGAGTGAAACGATATGCAGATAACATCTGAAAGCGTTAAGGTAGGCCATCCGGATATTGTATGTGATTCAATAGCAGCCAATATCATTGCGGCGATTCTCGATAAGGAACTTGAAATTGGAATGAACGTCGATAATATGCCGCATTGCGGAATTGAAATATTTCTGGGGAAGGGACTCTGTATCGTCGGCGGAGAGGTTGCTACCCGGATTTATGTTGATGTAGAGAAGATTGTCCGCGATACGGTTCTTTCCATAGGCTATGGCGATTATAACCTGGGACTCAATGGAAATTCCATGGGTATTCTCAATACGATCATTGAACAATCTCCGGACATTAACATAGGCACCCGGGCAGATATGGGTAAATACAAGGAAATAGGCGCTGGGGATCAGGGAATTATATTTGGGTTTGCCTGTGATGAAACACCTGAGTTGCTTCCGCTTCCTTATGTGTTGGCCACCAGGGTAATGAGGGCTTTTGAGAATTGCGGGGATCCCATATTTGCTCCCGATGGAAAAGGACAAATAACGGTGGAATATAGCGACGAGGGCGTTCCCCTGCG
>DNUI01000273.1 GCA_003508565.1 Syntrophaceae bacterium | reverse complement strand
GCTGGTAGCCAGCATGGTATTTTTTACTTGATAAGAATTATAAACTCCATCTCAACAAATGTATTAGATTATGACACTTTCATGAAGAAAAAGATCATAATGAAAAGGCTATAGCATGGATCAGGTACAAATTATGACAGACCATGCTCGGAGAGAGAGCGTTAAGAGGTATGCTTCAGTTCAGCTTGAGGCGAAAAGGAGACTGCTGGAAGGGAAGCAAGGGAAGGGGGTGTGATTAGTGGCTTCTCCTACAAGCGTACTTTATAAGAAAGTTAATAGCTGAAATATTCGTAATGATGAGGTAAAATCTGCTCACTTAATGCTTTATACACGCTTTCTATGCAAACAACAATAAGATCAGGATATATATATGCTTGTCCGCTCGCTTGTGATGAATCTCCGTTTTCTTTGTGAGCCTCGATTGTGCAGACTACGGGGTCGCCAATTTTCATCTTTTTAGAGATACTAATCTCCTCTTTTGAAAAAATCATGTCCTCTGTTCGATGCAATGCCTCAATAAATGCCAGGCATACCCTTACATCATCGATAAGCTCCGGTGACATGTTCGTTCCCCCCTGTCTTGAAAAATGCTTACCCAAGGAGTCTGCTAAATAAAGATATTACTCAGTATCCTACATTGTTTTACAAATTGCAATAGTAAAAAATTGAGTGGGGAATATAAGACTAAAACCTATAGGGAAGTAAAATGGCAGAATGTTAACATGTAGTTCACGTTTAGGGGCAGGTCACTTTTTCTTCTGTGGTACTTTTACGTGACTTGAACCTTTCTGTATGAACCTCTGTTAATCGAGCACAGAGTCCAGAAAAACCAGACCAAGAGTAGATACATGATTACGTACAGCATATAACTGCCTCCAAGAGATCGGATATGTTCCTCAAACGTGCAGATTTGGGGGAATTTGACGTATTTTAATGCCAAACATATGCCAATATGATAACCATTTAATATTGTTGAATACTACAATTATAGCATTGAACTTGCCACCGGAAAGAAATGTCTAAGTATTTGCAGGAATTCTTTATGAAACAACAACTTAATCCTCACAATAAGATATGTCGCTTCCGACAAAATTGTCGCAAAATCAATGAAGCGGGGAATGATTTCGGAAGATTTCCTAAGGTTAAAGAAAGTTAAAGACTGGTGAAAGGAATTTTATAGCAGAATAACGAAATTTGCTAATAAATTGGCGGAAATGCATGGGAATCGAAAACATTCATCTCAAAAGAAGATTTTCGATTGTAATGTTGCATTGAATTTACAAAGTGAAAAATCAAATTACAGGAAGAATACGAGTGTTCTCGGTTACATCTACTTATCTAAAATTTAACGTTTCACAGAAAATTGCAGATTGCTAAATACCAGTATTATCCTGGTATAATCCTATGAATTAATTGATATTGCGTTTGCGGATAAGCAAGTTTAATTTTTATATAAATTGGTTTCTGTTCTGAGCTTAACCGCTCTCCTCAGTCAAACAATAAAAGGACGAAAGGAGGATCATATGTTCAAGAAGATACTCATTCCATTGGACGGTTCGGAGTTAGCGGCGCAGATTTTACCGCAGGTAGAAGACCTCGCAAAAAGCGAGCAGGCAGAGATCGCACTGATAACGGTAGGTAACATTTCAGGCGTGGCTCATCTTGCGGAGAGTGATCCTTCGCTTGTCGATGCAGCAAACAATGCGCTACAGAGAGCCGCGATGAAGAATCTCACAGATGTGGCGAATGGCATGAGGGCCAAGGGGCTGAAGGTAAACTGGGTATACAGGAATGGGCTCCCTGCCCAGGAAATTATCAAGTATGCTGCGGAAACCTCTTATGATCTTATTGCCATGGCAACGCATGGCCGCCGCGAGGTTGCTTGGGTGCTTGGAAGCGTTGCAGAAAAGGTCGCCTCGCACGCATCAATGCATGTGCTTCTCTTGCGAGTTATCGAAGCTCATCCCTTAATAGATAAAAGCGAACGTCTTATGAAATACGGACGTGAAGTTTCACTTTGACAGCTAAAGGGTATCCTGTGGTACAAATAATTGTTATTTGCTCAGCGGGGGTCCATAGCAGTGGCGACTGTGAAACATGAGTTGTTGTGTGTTTAAAAGGAGTCTTTCAACCCCTTATATATGGAAGATTGTCCAGTGAAGACGGTCTTTAAAAAATAAGAAAGAAAATAATCAGCAAAAACAGCTCATATTTCCGAAAGGAGGCAGCACTATATGGTATCGGCAAAGCTCTTAAAACAATATGCTTTTTTCAAAGGGTTTACGGAGGCTGAGTTAAAGAAATTTGAGGAACTCACTAGTGAACAATCTTTTAAGGCAGGTTATCAAATATGGAAAAAGGGGGATCAGTCAAAAAGTCTCTGCCTGCTGGATGAGGGAAAGGTTGTCATGGTCAGGGAAAGCTATTTGGGTGCGCACAGACCGCCCATGCAGGTGACCGTGGATATCATCACTAAGGGAGATGTGATGGGATGGTCGGCTGTCGTTGAACCTTATTTGTATACCCTGGGGGCCAGATGCATTGATGATACGAAAGTCATTACCTTTGATGCTGAGAAATTGAGGGAAATATTAAATGCGGATAAGGCTTTGGGATTCAAATTCATGCATGCAATAGCAAAAGTAATAGCCGCTCGTCTCACCCACACTGAAATCATATTGGTTGGTGAACGAGGACTTTCTGTTTTGACTGAGCTTTGATTCTTACCTATTCACCTGATAGGACAAGTGAAAGGAGATAACGGGCATGTTTATTCAAGAGGTAGAGCTTTTTCAGGGGATTCCTTCGCATATCATTGATGAGATCGCTGAATTGATCACTCAGGAAAGTCGCCAAGCAGGGGATGTAATATTTCGAGAAGGCGATGTTGCGGATTTTTTGTATATCCTTGAAGATGGAGATATCAATCTTATTATTCAGGGAGAAAAGCGCCTCTCTTTTCCCGTTAACATGATAGGGGCAGTATTTGGTTGGTCTTCACTTATAGATCCGAATCGATACACAGCCACGGCGAAATGTGTGGAGGAAAGCAAGATACTCAAGATTGATGCAGAACGGCTGATGCGTGTATTCCAGAGGCATCATGCCGAAAGTCTAACGATTATGAAGCGGCTGGCAGGTGTAATATCTACCAGGCTCGTAAACAGTTACAAGGAGATTGTTTCCGGTGGAAAGAGATAGAGACTGCTAACCAAGTGCATGGTGTTGCAAAGATAAAAGTGGAAAAATCGTCGGCACATTGAAGATTTCTGGCAGGACACCAGGTAGTGTAAAATATTTTGTGTAAATTTCTAAAGGTAGAAAAAAAGGCGCTTTTCCTTTAAAAGGGTTTATCCCAAAACCTAAGAGAAAGGAGAAAGCGC
>DNUI01000227.1 GCA_003508565.1 Syntrophaceae bacterium | reverse complement strand
GGGAAGCTTTCACAATCTCAAATCGAATTTTAACATCCTCGATCCCCGGGATCTTATTTTGTCGCGGTTCAGCGATTATGATGACGGCAAGGAGATCTCTTGGATATGGGGATGCGATCTTTCCTGCGAAGAGGATATTCTGGTCCCGGCATGTGCGGTCTATCATCCCTATCATGAGGATAATATACTTTTGATGAGCACCCATACCAACGGTATCGCCGCCGGGAATACCATAGAGGAGGCCGTGATTCACGGCCTTGCAGAGGTCATCGAACGGGACGCCTGGAGCATTGCTCAGTATTCGCGGCAATTCCATGAGGCCATTTTTATTGAGGACATCCCGGAAAACGAATTCATCATCGGCGTTTTCGAAAGGTTTGAAAAAGCGGCCATTGAAATAGTAGCCAAAGATCTCACGACGGATGTGGGGATGCCGGTGATCGCTGCTTTTTCCCGCGATCTGGTATGTCTGACCATGGCGCCCATAGACGGCTTCGGCGCACATCTGGATCCCAAGGTCGCCACGGTTCGCGCTCTTCTCGAGATCGCGACGACCCGGGCCCTCTTGATCCAGAAATACGGACTTGAAGGCATGTGCGAAACGGTGCCTCTCTATCTGAGACACGGTGAAGAGGAAGACCCCCGTTTTTATGCCCATCATCAAAAGGGAATCAAGGAACTTGAAGTGGGCTACAGCACCGACATCTACGAGGACATTCAACACATGATCTCCAAACTCCGGGCGCGAGGGCTGAATCATGTTATCGCTGTTGATCTCACACGTTCAGACATGGAAATTCCCACCGTTCGGATGATCGTTCCGGGAATGGAGAACTACTGTTTTGACAAAACAAGGGTTGGAGAAAGGGCCATGAAAACTCTTACGGATGAAACGTGATGTAAGGGCGGATTCCTTATGAGGGGTCATCCATGAACGAGACATTATACAACACTTTTCTTGTCAAAAAGGCCATATGTTTCATCAGACAAGTCTTGAAAGTCACTGCGTTTGTATAGTATATCGATTCAGAAATCGGCTTGAAAAGTGATAACGATTACTTCTCTTTTTGGATAGGCAGGATGTTTATCACAAATGAAGAGTGAAAAAAGCTACCGTGATATCTTAGACAACATTCGCGACGGCATCTACCGGCTCAATTGTGATGGCTACTTTACCTTTATGAACAAAGCCCTCTATACGAGGTTAGGCTTTCCCAAGGATCAATATTATACGATACACTTCCTTGATCTCATTGATCAGGAATACCATGAAATGGCCAGGAAAAACGTTCAAAGGGTGATGAGCGGCGAGAATGGAATTCCTTATGAATTAAAGAGTAAGGCCACTGACGGGAAGGCAAGAATTGTGGAAGTTCAATCAAGTCCCATTTTTGAAGAGGGAAAGGTAGTGGGCCTTCTCGGCATTTCAAGTGACATAACAGAGCGCAAGCACGCTGAGGATTCTCTTTTCAGGGCCAAAAAGATCGAATCAGTCGGAATTCTGGCGGGAGGCATTGCCCATGATTTCAACAATCTTTTGGCCGCCATTTTGGGCTATGTTGATTTAGCCAAATCGGCTTTGCACCCCAGCGATAAAGTTTACCAAAATCTGGAACAGGCTGAAAAATCATGCCTTCAGGCAGCAGAGCTCACAAATCGGCTAATAACCTTCTCAGAAGGGGGGGAGCCTCTGCGAAAAGAAACTTTTCTGGCCGAATTATTCCGGGAATCATGTGACCGTATTCTTCTAGGTTCTGATGTCCGATGCAATCTTTTTATTCCTGATGACTTGTGGGCAGTGTTAATCGATGAGGGACAGATGAAGCATGTCATCCATCAGCTCCTGATGAATGCCAGAGAGGCCATGCCTGAAGGAGGTGTGATCACCGTCAGGGCGAAAAACATGGTATCATCCAAACAGGATGATCTTTTCCCGGATGAAGAGGCGTATGTGCAATGGTCTGTCACGGATCATGGCATAGGTATTCCCGAGAAGAACCTGTCAAGGATATTTGATCCATATTTTACGACGAAACATCGGGACAGCAACAAAGGAATGGGTCTTGGGCTTGCGATTTGTTATTCTATTGTCAAGAGGCACGATGGTACAATCACCGTGGTCTCGGAGCCGGGATTGGGATCTACTTTCACTGTAACTCTCCCCGCGTCCTTACCTCTGGGTGATGTGCAGAAGGTTCTTGAAGGCGACATTCCAGCACATGATGTAACGAAAAGCGCTTCCACCAGCAAAGGGAAGATACTGGTCATGGATGATGAGGAATTTATCCGTGACTTGATGGAGGAAATGCTGAGCACGCTTGGCTATGATGTTGAGGTTGCGAAGGATGGCAATGAGGCCGTTACATTGTATATGAAAGCAGAGGAATCAGGCCAGTTCTTTAATTTGGTTGTTTTGGATTTAACAGTTCGTGGGGGAATGGGAGGGGAATTTGCCATCCGGAAGATTCTCCAGATCAATCCCCACGTTAAGGGTATTGTCGCAAGCGCTTACCATAACGATCCTGTTCTTGTGAACTATCAAAAGTATGGATTCAAGGGTGCCATTGCCAAACCTTTCACCATGGAAAACCTGAAAAATATATTGAATGAAGTCATGTCCACACACAGCGAATCATCAGCATCTTCTTCCCCGTCCTGAAGGGTTTGCACGAAGGGTACAATAAATATTCTCATGGTCAGCTATCTATTTACAGTCGATAGTATTGTCAAAAGCAAAATAAGTATTATATTATAAAAAGAAATCGTAATAAAGTTCTTCAGCATGTACGGGGCACGCATAGGCGCAGTTTAATCCCTGCATGGGAGGAGTAACCTTTAATCTCATAGACCTTTTAATGTTGTTATCAAAAAGGTTATTGTTCAGCGATTTTTTGTGAGTTCATCATTATTGAAAAAAGATCAAGTTAATAAGGGGTATTTATGGCATTTTTAACAGGAAACACTTCATATCGGGAGAGCGCAGAAAAAATTGCAAAATTATCTTTTGCTGTGGGTGTTTACCGCCCGCCCAGCGAGGGTGGGAGCGCATCCCTACTCCTCAGGATTACCGAGAATTGCCCTTGGAATAAATGTACTTTTTGCGAAATGTACAAGGGGAAGGCCTTTGTGTATCGTAACGTAGAAGAAATCAAAGCCGATATCGATACCGTGAAGGCCATCAGCGATGAACTTACAGCTGTCTCTGTGAAAATGGGGCAGGGCGGCCAAATCACCAGAGAGGTGGGAATGGCTATTGTGCGGGCCAATCCTTCTCTTAATGACAACTATTGTTTCATCACCGTTTTTAACTGGCTTTATTCAGGAGGCAAGACGGCCTTTCTCCAGGATGCCGACAGCATGATAATGCGGCCGCATGATATCATAGAAGTGCTCAAGCATCTGAGGGGAACGTTCAAAACACTTGCCAGGGTGACCTCATATACCCGTTCCAAGACACTTGCTCAAAGAAAACTGGAAGAGTTAAAGGCTATCAGGGATGC
>DNUI01000128.1 GCA_003508565.1 Syntrophaceae bacterium | reverse complement strand
CATATGTCCGGTTGCGAGATCAGTTCCGTGCATGTGGGAATTGCCGGTGGACATATAAAGGGACAAAACAGTCTGGGTATCGTGGCCGTGAAGGGTCGAGAGGTTGATGATGATGATGTCCAGAGGGCAATCGAAGCATCAAGAGCCATTGCCATACCCCTGGACAGAGAAATCCTGCACACACTGCCCCAAAATTATGTCGTTGACGACCAGAATGGCATTAGGGATCCCATCGGGATGTCCGGTGTTCGTCTCGAAGCCAAAGTTCATATTGTCACCGGAGCATCCGCATCTGTACAGAATATTGTAAAATCGGTGAATCGAGTGGGACTGGATATTGACGATATCGTTCTTGAGCAATTGGCATCAAGTGAAGCAGTTCTTAGTACCGATGAAAAGGATCTGGGAGTGGTTCTCTTAGACATTGGTGGCGGTACTACGGATATTGCTGTATTTTCCGACGGGAGCATTAAACATACTGCCGTAATACCCGTAGGGGGTAATTTTATCACCAGCGATATTGCCACCGGCTTGAGAACACCTCTTACAGAAGCAGAAAAAATTAAATTAAAGTACGGATGTGCGTTTTCTCCAATGATACCTAAAAATGAAATCATTGAGGTCCCCAGCGTAGGAGGACGAGAACCGAGAGAAGTTACCCGTCAGATCCTGGGTAGAATTATTGAACCCCGGGCTGAAGAGATTCTGAATATGTCTTACAAAGAAGTTATCAAATCAGGATATGAAGACATACTAGCCGCCGGTGTTGTATTGACTGGAGGAACATCTATCATGGCGGGAATCACGGAATTAGCCGAGCACGTTTTTAATATGCCTGTGAGAAGAGGCTGTCCGACAGGGATCGGAGGGTTGACGGATGTTGTAAACTCTCCCATGTATGCAACAGGAGTGGGGCTTGTTATCTATGGCAGTAAAAATGTATCGAAAGAAGATTTGAAAAGGTTTGAAATGAACGTTTTCGGAAAAACATTACATAATATAAAAAAATGGTTTTTGGAATTTTTTTAATGGGGAGGGAGGGTTATGTTTCAATTAATGGAGCCAGCGATCACAAATTCAGCGAAGATTAAAGTAATCGGCATAGGTGGAGCGGGAGGTAATGCCGTAAACACCATGATATCGTGCAACCTTCAGGGTGTCGATTTCATTGCGGCGAACACCGACGCCCAGGCCTTGGGAGCATCCGTTGCACCTATCAAGATTCAGATCGGCGCTGACGTTACTAAGGGACTGGGTGCCGGTTCTGATCCCGATGTAGGAAGAAGGTCCGCCATTGAAACAAAAGACATATTAAAAAATAACCTTGAGGGGGCAGATATGGTCTTTATCACTGCCGGTCTGGGCGGTGGTACGGGTACCGGCGGTGCACCCATAGTGGCAGAAATCTCCAAAGAAATGCAGGTCCTCACCGTTGCCGTCGTGACAAAACCCTTTCTCTTTGAGGGAAGAAAAAGAAATCTGCAAGCGGAAGAGGGTATTGAAGAATTGAGAAAGATTGTGGATACCTTAATCATCGTCCCCAATCAACGGCTTCTCAGTCTCGGAGGTAAAAATATTTCACTCTTGGACGCATTCAAGAAAGCAGATGATATCCTGTACCATGCCGTAAAAGGTATTTCCGATTTGATTATGGTTCCGGGATTGATTAACCTCGACTTCGCCGATGTGAAAACTATCATGTCCGATATGGGAATGGCGCTTATGGGAACCGGAGTTTCAAGCGGTGATAACAGGGCAGTGGAAGCCGCACAAAGAGCAATATCATCCCCCCTCCTTGAAGACAATACCATACAAGGCGCGCATGGCATTCTGCTCAATATCACCGGGGGTCCCGATATGACTCTCTATGAAATCAATGAGGCGTCATCTCTGGTTCAGTCAGAGGCCCATGAGGATGCCAATATAATTTTCGGGACCGTCGTTGATGAGAATATGGGCGACGAAATACGCATCACAGTCATTGCTACGGGATTTGAAACAGAAAAAAATAAGCAGGTCATGAAGAATATCCCACGTATGGGCTCTCACAAAAGAGAGGATCTCTCCATGCCTGCATATCTGAGACAGGAAAAACCAATTGAAAATGTCAATGTGGTAAAACTGGGAATGGTTGATGACATAGACCATATGGATCTTGAAATACCCACCTTCTTAAGAAGACAGGCTGACTGAAAGGTGAAACACGAAATCCTAAATCCGGAATGCTTAACAATATCAAAATGTAAATGAGCAAGACATTATATCCCGCCGATGGCGAGCGTAACGGAAAATGAATCAGAACAATATCCCGCCCAAGACGGATGATCTTTGAACTTGTTGAGGATTAAGAAACTAGGATTTAGGATTATATGTCTTGGAAACTTAAAAAAAAATATTTTGATCTTGTGGCCCAGGAAGAGGGATATCAGAAAAAGATATGGGGAGAACTCCTCACAGTCTGCATTGCGTACCCAAGTTATTATCGGACAGGAATGTCCAATCTGGGATTTCAAACAATTTATGCATTAATAAACCGTAACACATCATTCCTTTGTGAAAGGACCTTTCTCCCCGATCCCGAGGATGAAGCCGAATTCACCATGGGATCAATTTCTCTTTTCAGTCTGGAATCGCAGAAATCACTCACAGAATTTGATATTATCGCTTTTTCCATACCCTTTGAAAACGATTACCCCAATATACTGAAGATGCTAAGCATGGCGGGCATTACCCTCACCGCTGGTGAGAGGAAAGAAACAGAGCCTCTTATTGTCGGTGGCGGTGTCTCAGTAACGTTGAATCCGGAACCGTTGGCCGATTTTTTCGACCTTTTTTTACTGGGAGAGGGGGAAGACATTCTGCCGGAATTTCTTAAACTCTTTAAGGATTCCCGCGGCCTCGGTTTTAATCGGAACGAATTGTTATATACCATCCAGGAAGAAATCGAAGGAGCGTATGTTCCAAAATATTACAAAGTTAATTACAAAGATAACCATCTCATCGCAAATATGGAACCGCTCAAATCTTCATTGCCGCATACAATAAAGAGAAGGCATGTCAAAGACATCAACACGTTCACTACTGATCAATGCATTACCACTCCTCACGCAGAATTCAAGGAACTGTTTCTCACGGAGGTAAGCAGAGGATGCCATCGAGGATGTCGTTTTTGCGCGGCAGGATTTCTCTATCGACCCGTCAGATTCAGGAATTTACAGACACTGAAGCCGTCATTTCTTAGAGGAATCCATAGACAGCGGAAGATCGGGCTTTTAGGAACAGCCGTTTCCGATCACCCGGAACTTCTTTCCCTCTGCCGGTATATCATGAACCAAAACGGCAAAGTGGCTATCGGTTCATGCAGACTGGACAAACTGAACACCGAATTGGTTTCTTTGCTGAAGAAATCATCTGTCGAGACCGTATCTCTGGCGCCGGAGGCAGGTAACCAACGTCTTAGGAATCTCATCCATAAAGGTATCACAGACGAAGATATTTCCCATGCCTTAGAAATGCTCATCGAATATGGAATCGTTAATATCAGGCTCTATTTTATGATTGGCTTGCCGACGGAACAGGAAGAAGATATCGAAGATATCACAACTACAATCAGAAGAATTAAACACCACGCAGTAAAATCTTCTGCGGGGAGAAGAAATTTCAAACGCATTACTTTAAGCATTAATCAGTTTATTCCAAAGCCTGCAACGCCCTTTCAATGGTATCCTCTGGAAGATATTAATACCGTCAGGAAACGGATACAAAAAATTGAGCGTTCCCTGCGCAAAGAAACATATGTAAATGTAATTCATGACCTCCCAAAGTGGAATTATATACAGGCGTTGCTTTCCCTTGGCGACAGAAAGATCGGCAAAATTCTTCTGGCAGCTCATCAAAACAAGGGCAACTGGCCGAAGGCCTTTAAAGAAGTCAATGTGAATCCGGATTTCTATGTGTATCGGCACAAAAGTACCGAGGAAATATTGCCGTGGGATTTTATCGATCACGGGATCAGGAAGCAGGATATTATTGATGAATACAATAAAACATTACTATGCTGACCCCGTGTACAAATACTACCGGGGATTCGCATAAATGCATTATTGGGGCGACTCCATGAAAAAAATACTGCTATGCATTCTAAGTGTTCTGTGCTTTTTCTCCATTGCATTTTCTGTTACAGATGTGAAGGCTTCAGGATGGCTGGAAAAAGGGGTGGAATTAGTAGTGAAGGGTAAATACAATGAAGCGATACACGCTTTTAATCAAGCCATTCAGATTGATCCCACAGATGCCGTCGCATATAATAATAGAGGGGCTGCCTATGGGCAAATGGGAAACCATAAACAACAGATCGAAGACTGTAATAAGGCCCTGCAATTCAATCCTAAAGATGCCGTAGCGTATAACAATCGCGGTGTTGCCTATGGGGAATTAGGTAATTACGAACAGGAAATTGAGGATTGTACAAAAGCCATTCAACTTAATCCAACACTGGCTGTCGCGTATTACCATCGCGGGATTGCCTATCAAAAACTGGGAAACCGCAAACAGGCAGAGAAGGATAAAAGGATGGCGTATTCATTGAATCCGAAAAGAACGTGGGACAAGGTGGAAATAGTAGCGACTGAAAAAGTTACGCGTAAGGCGAATGAAAAACCTTTGACGGGAATGGGGAAGAAGGAGCAAAACCATCAAAATCCCACACAGAAGAACGAAAAACCTGTGAAGGTAGTTGGCAACAGCGATAGTAAACGCTACCATTTACCAGGCATGATGTTCTATGACAAAGTGAAGGAACATCATCGCGTGACCTTTAATTCGGAAGAGGAAGCCATTAAAGCAGGATATCACAAGGCGAGCAGATGAAATTCGCTGAGTTTTACGGGCAATAATTTTCGGCCTATACCAACTTCAATATCACGGTATTTCAGCATCCAGATGAAAACGATTAAAATTGCTTCTTACAATGTGAATTCCATACGATCACGCCTCCACATTATTATTCCGTGGCTTAAGGAGATGCGCCCCGATGTTTTCTGCATGCAGGAAACCAAAGTTGAGGATGGTAAATTCCCCATCGGAGAATTTAAAGACGCGGGCTATCATGTAATTTTCAAGGGAGCGAAACGTTACAACGGTGTGGCGATAGCATCACTGGAACAACCGGAGATGATAAATTCAGGCCTTGATGATGGCGACCACCCCGATCAGGACCGTCTGATCAGGGGTGTATTTTCAGGAATACACATAATAAACACCTATGTCCCCCAGGGGAGGGACCGGGAAAGTCCTCACTTTACCCACAAGCTTGAGTGGTTTAAGCGTCTCAGAGACTTCCTGGAAAAATCATATTCACCAAACCAGCCATTGATCTGGTGCGGCGATCTGAACGTAGCGCCGGAAGCCATAGATGTTCATGATCCTAAAAGGCTTCTGGGCCACGTCTGTTTCACACCGGAGGTATGGGATGCGTTTAATCTCGTAAAATCATGGGGACTTGTCGATATTTTCCGACGATTTCACCCCGGCGAAACTGGTAATTATACTTTTTATGACTACCGGGTGCCAAAATCCGTGGAAAGAGGACTTGGCTGGCGGGTAGACCATATCCTTGCCACATCACCCTTAGCCGCAAAAGCTATCAGCTGTACAATTGACATGAGTACACGGATTGCTGAAAAACCGTCCGACCATATCGTGCTCGTTGCTGAATTCAAACCCTGACAGGAGAAAAAAAATGAATGAGACCGTTGACATCCTGAAAATTAATGAAGAAATAGCACGAAAATTCAGGAAGATAGAAGAATCTCTTCCCTCTTCCTGTACAATCAAAGATCTCTTTGAAAAACTCCTCATTCAGATTGAAGAAGAATTTCACATTCCGTTTGTCTGGATTTCCATTCTCAATGAGGGTAATGTAATCGACGTAATAAAGGTATTTAAGGCCTCTAAAATTCTCAAGGATCGTATAAATATCTTAGACCGGAAAGTGTTCCTTGATCTTGTCGCAGAAGGCACGATGCCAAAGCTTATCAATGATAATTTGAAACCCTTTTATAAACTTCTCCCACGAAACAAGAAATATTTTATCAAGTCCCTCGCTGTTGCTCCCA
Source organism: Syntrophaceae bacterium (assembly GCA_003508565.1). Lineage (GTDB taxonomy): Bacteria > Desulfobacterota > Syntrophia > Syntrophales > UBA2185 > UBA2185. Next base: position 4,142 of record DNUI01000128.1, on the reverse strand, counting down.
TGACTCTTAACAGCGAAATAATCGGCAGTATGAATTATGGTGACTTCTCAAGTCTCCGCTACCAGCCGGGCATGGATACAACTCTCCTTGAAAAACTGGCGTTCAATGTCTCTGCCCGTCTTTCGGCCATCAAGGCTGGAGAAGATGATATCTGCAATGAAACAATAAAATAAAGGCTGATTATACTTTGAGAGGTCGTGCAAACTCTATTTACCTCATTTCTTGTAATACCCGGGAAATGATATTATCGATAAAAACCTCTATTTCCTCGGCATCATCCATCAGCAACACATTGCTCAACGCCCTTTTCGCATCGGCCTGCGTTACGTTTCTTATCAGCTGTTTGATCATAGGCACCGAGGGGGCATTCATGCTTAGCTGATCAACACCCATTCCCAGGTAGAGGTATGCACATTTAGGATTTGCCGCCGCTTCGCCGCACACAACCATAGGCTTATTCATTTTTTTACACACCGAGACAACGCCGGCTATTGTTGAAATCACCGCCGGGTGAAGCGGATTATACATGGGGGCAACCTTCTGATTATTTCTATCCACAGCAAGGATAAACTGAACCAGATCATTTGTTCCGACACTTATAAAATCCACGTAGTTAAGCAGCTTTTCCAGAATCACGACGGCCGCCGGCACCTCCAGAAGGATGCCTACTTTGATCGTACGATCACAGGGTATTTCCTTCTCTTGTAAACGTGCCTTCTCCTCTTCTAAAATTGTTAGGATGTCCTTTATTTCCCTAACCGAGGAAACCATGGGAAAAAGAATTCGTAATGGACCGAACGCCGATGCTTTCAAAATGGCTCGTATCTGTTCCTTGAAGACATTTCTAAGTTCAAGAGATACCCTGATAGATCTCCATCCTAAATAGGGGTTATCCTCTTTGGGATAATCCAGGTAGGAGAGAAATTTATCGCCGCCTACATCGAGGGTGCGTATGGTGACTTCTTTTCCCTTCGCCGCCTCCAGCACCCTCCGATAGAGAGTCGCCTGCTCATCCTCAGAGGGAAAGCGCTCTCTCACCAGAAATGGGAATTCCGTTCTATAAAGACCAACATGGTCCGCCCCGGATTTTTCCACCATCTCAAAATCAGAGAGAAGACTTATATTCGCGCCAAGCTTTACTTCGAAGCCGTCCCGCGTTTCCGGATTTCGCAGTCTGAGAGCATCCAGCCTTTCACCATGTCGCGTTTTCTCGTCTTCAAGTCTTTTATATTCCTGAATAATCATCTCTGACGGGTTGGGAAAAATAAGGCCCGATGTACCATCGACAATCACGAAATCATTCTCTTGAGTCTCTTTCAGCATCACCCTCGGAATAATGATCATAGGTATTTCAAAGGATCTTGCCAGGATCGCCACATGGGATGTTTCGCCGCCTTTCGATAGAATTATACCTTTAAGGTTCTCCTGCCTCAGGAGGATCAATTCAGCAAGAGACAAACTAGAGGCAATGATAATAGTCTTTCTGGAGAATACCCGGTGTTCCTCATCTTCGAGGCCGAGGAGATTCCTTAATATTCTTCTCCCCACATTTTCAATATCAAAACCCCTTTCCCGCAGATAGGGATCATCCATCCTAGAAAACACCCTCACATAGTTCAGGATGACCTCCTTCAAAGCATATTCGGCGGCATACTTTCGCTTAATATAAGAAATGACTTTATACCTCAGGCCACTATCACGGAGATACATCAGATACGTTTGGAAAATACCCTCGTTTTCAGGAGACAGTTCAGATTTTACATTCTCACAGAGTTTGACTACCTCCGCCTCAGAACGTCCTATGGCGTTCTCGAACCTGCTGATCTCGTGATCCACATCGGCGGCTTCATGAAAATATACTTCGGAGAATCCTACGGACTCCCGGAGGTAATGGGCATACCCATCACCAAATCCGGCAGATACAGGTATCCCCTTTATGAGATCCTTCTTGGCTAATTGCGCCATCTTTCTTCTCTGCGAGTCAGAAAATATCAGCTCTTTCTCATCTGTCTTTTCCATTATTAATTTCAGACTCCTGAGAAGATTGGCATATGCCGCCTCACCGGCTATCTGAGAGGCAATCATGGAAAAAATGGGAATGTCCGATTCATCTATGGCCGTTTCATCCAAGGTCTGTATGACCAACACTCCCAGAATTTCTCCATGATACACGAGAGGTAGACCTAAAAAACTGTGGTACCTCTCTTCACCGCTGCCTTCGAAATACTTGTATCGTGGATGGAGAACGGGATTCTTTACCAACACGGGTTTCATCTCCTCAAGGACGAGGCCCGTCAAGCTCTCATGAACACCCATGCATATTTTACCGACCATCTCCTCGCGCAAACCGACTGTTGCAACCAGGGACAGGCAATTCTTGTCCTCGTCAAATACATAGACAGAACAAACATCAACACAAAATTTATCGGCAATAAGTTCTGCGATATTATGGAGTGTTTCCGCAGGACCACTGGAACCTGTAATGATCCTTCCTACATCTTCAATGATTGATATGCCCTTCTCTTCAAATTTACGTATTCTCATATTTCCAATATCCGTATATTCTTGTAAGCTCAGTTCTCTGGCTTTTGGTGTCGCGAAGCTACCATGAATTCTGGCATTGAACAATTACTTTTCGCGAAGTTTTTCATCGTTGTTCAAAAATAGAGACAGGCCATGTGAAAGCACTTCGCCATCTACCAGTGTCTCCGGTCCTTTACCCAACCTACATACATTCATTTTTGGGATTTACTACAAGAAATGCAGGTAAGCTTCACGTTGATGTGTATCCGAATAACTCAGGCATTACTTTAAATTAAGGTCCAAACTTTATTTATTATTATAGATCGATTAAGAGAATGAATCAATACTAATAGATCATAGGTAAAATACGGGGTTAAACCCTGCATGAGAAATGGATCGCGTGCTCTTTATCACACTTTCCCACAGGCGCATACGCCCCTGATGACATTAATTTTCTATTTTTTCAGGCAACTCTTTACCCTGCTCTTAATTCATGATACAAATTAACCATAGGTAATGCCCTTCAGGCAGGGCTTGTTTGCAATCTTTTCAGTATTCCTTGGAGAATTTTTTTTAGTCAGAATGCAGCGGCATCACCCCAAAAGGTTCACCAAAAATAAATTTAAGAGAAGTCACAAATCACACGATCACCCACAATTACACATTGACGCAGAACCTGTCCTTAAGCGGATTTTCGCGAAAATCGGGAAGCCCGTTTCCACGCCGTTCACCCCTGATGCGTTTCAACTCCAAGCCCTGAAAGCCATAGGAAAAACCGATTGCCTTGTGATTGCACCGACGGGGTCCGGGAAAACATGGATTGCGGAGCAGGCGATTCGCTCTGTGTTTGAGAAGGGCGGGCGATGCTGGTATGCCTCTCCCCTGAAGGCTCTCACCAATGCGAAATGGGTCGAATTCGGACTCCATTTCGACAGTCGGAATGTCGGTATCTTGACAGGTGATACGAAAGAAAATGCCGACGCGCCGATTATTGTGGGCACGACGGAAATTCTGAGAAACCAGCTTTACGACGTCATGCACCGCGGAGAAGACCTGAGATGCGATCTCGTTATCCTTGATGAGGCCCATTTTCTGGGAGACAATGACAGAGGGGTCGTGTGGGAAGAGGTCATGATCTATCTCCCCGTCAGAATACACCTTCTTCTGCTCTCCGCCACCATAGGAAACGGTGATGAGATCGCCGGCTGGCTCTCCACGATACGGGGAAAGGAATGCGTTGTCGTCAGGGAAGAAAAGAGGCCGGTCCCCCTGTATCCCCTGTTCCTCCACCCTACCGGGAGACTTATGCCCTATCTGGAAAAGAAGAGACTTTTCAGTAAGATCAGCGAATTCCTCCGCGAAAAACAGAAAATGCAGCCCTATCGGGGGAGCCCCCCCCACTTTGGGGATAGTATCCGAATTTTAGAGAAGTATCAGCTTCTGCCGGCCATCTTTTTCCTCAAATCACGGTCGGAGTGTGATGCCGCCCTGAAATCCTGCGGGAGGCTGCCGGACAAAGATGCCGACGACACGTTCCACTATACCCTGGAAGAACTCGTCTCCCGTTTTCCCTACCTAGAAAATCACAAGCAGTTTTCTCACCTGAACACTGCAAGGGT
>DNUI01000230.1 GCA_003508565.1 Syntrophaceae bacterium | reverse complement strand
AAGACGCAGCAGAGGATATTTGAACCATTCTTTACCACGAAAGAGATGGGCAGAGGCACAGGTCTTGGTCTGGCCACAGTCTACGGCATTATTAAAGGTCACAAAGGGATTATTAATGTGTACAGTGAAATGGGTCATGGAACAACCTTTAACATCTATCTCCCCAGTTCGGAAAAAGAGGTGGCAGAGGAGAGAAGTGCAGCGGAAAATCTTCTGAAGGGAAACGAGACAATTCTTTTAATTGATGATGAAGATGTGATTGTTGCAGTGAGTGGCGAAATCCTGGAGAGCCTTGGCTATAACGTGCTCACAGCCAGGAGCGGCCGTGAGGCTATTGAAATATATAAAGCCAACCGGGAAAAGGTAGCCCTCACCATATTGGACATGATCATGCCCGATATGGGGGGAGATGAGACCTTTGACCATCTCAAGGAAATCAATCCCAATGTGAAGGTAATACTCTCCAGCGGATACAGCTTAAACGGTCAGGCGATCAAGATTATGGAAAAGGGTTGTTATGCCTTCATCCAGAAGCCTTTCACTATCATGTCCCTGTCCCAAAAGATCAGGGATGTGTTGGATGATAAGATGTGAAGTCCTTCATTTTCTGTAGAACTATATATGTACATTCCTCAGGGGGCAGAGAGGTATCGAGGACAATGTGTGATCTCTCCGGGATTTCATTAATTTCTTCAAAAGATGCCTTCTGCGCCCGATAAAGTTCCCAACGCCCGTCGGATACTTGTCCTTTTTTTGATGTCCTCGATTCAAGCCTTTCCTGTATGATATTTTCCGGACAGACACATTCAATCACGAAATAATCAGCGTGGAGCTTCCTTGCCGCGTGTGCCGCGTCCAAACGATATCTGCGGTTTTTGTATGAGGCGTCTATAATGACGGATTTTCCATTCCTCAGTTTTTCCGATGCGACTGCAAGCGCTTTTTCGTATGTCTTATGGGTGAACTCTTCTCCGTAAATTCCCTTGCCGAAATCTTCATAATGTCGCTCGTGGGGCACAATATTGAGGATTTGCTTGCGCAGCACATCGGTCTGAATGATATCGGCCCCGAGACGGGGTGCGATGGAGCGGGCCCGAACGCTTTTGCCGGTTCCCATGAGTCCGGCCATGAGGATTAGCGTCGGCCTTTCCGTTCGCGCTGCGTACGTAAAGGCGAGATCGAAATACCGGGACGCGGTTTTTGCAGCATCCTTGCGCTCCTCATTTCGGATGGAACTGTCATGTATCCTGAAACCTATGACTTTCCCCCTCACGTACGCGTAGTAGCATTTGTAAAAATTCAGGAGTGTACCGATTTCACGATCACCGGAGTGTTTGATATACGCGTTTACAAAGACTTCATCATAATCTTCATAGCCGTTATAATCGAGATCCATGGCCAGGAAGGCCACTTCAGCTGCGACATCTTCGTACCGGAATCTCTCGTTGAACTCGATGCAATCAAATATGACAATGTTGTCCGGATTATACTCTTTATGGTGTGTGTCTCCCGGTTCCATGATACAGATATGCTCCAGATGCAGGTCTCCATGGCAGTCTCTGATTCTTTGATGCGCGACCCTTCTGATGAACAAATCGTGATGTGTATCCATGAAACTGTATATGTATGATCTAATGAAATGGTACTGGCCCGGAGGAATGGTAATATTAATATAACTTTCTGTCTGTGTGAAATTCTCGTCATGGTTCCGGCGAATTGTTTCGACACCTCCCATTTCATCGATGACACCGCCCGTTGCCGCGCCTCTGTGAAAGTGAACAAGTTTTTTGGCAATGGCATCCATGATTGAACGATTGGCTTTATCCTGATGGAGCAAGGTCTTCAGCATACCGTTCAGGGGAATTTTGAGCATCTTGACGGCATATTCTACGATCCGGTCTTTTATGCCAAACGAGATGTTGCCACCCGCGTCCTCACCAATTTCCACCACCTCGAGATACACGGCCGGGGCAAGCCTCCTGTTCAGTCTCAGCTCTTCACGGCAATAAAACTCCCTTTTGTCAAGGGTGGTGAAATCCAAAAATCCAAAATCAACGGGCTTCTTAACCTTATACACGTAGTCGCCGGCAATGAAAATGTAGGAGATGTGTGTCTGGATCAATTCAACCTGTTCCGGGCGGTGCGGGTAAAAATCCGGGCGGCTCATCGTCTCAACCAGCTTGGGGTGTGTCATTGTACGGGGACCTTCTTCCATAGCATTGCAAAAGGAATTCGTCAATTGTTCGAGGGTCTGCTTTTTAATGTGTTCACGCGTTCCTTACATACCATGATCTGTTCTCATCCGGCCGCTCAATTGACCGCAGGCGGCCAGAATGTCGCTTCCCTTGCTTGCCCGGATAATTGATGTATAATGGTGATTGAGGAGAATTTGCTGAAATGTGTGTATCGCTTCCTGGGAAGGGGCCTTGAATAATGATCCGGGAAATTCATTGAATGCGATCAGGTTGAGCTTGCAGCGAATCTTTTTCAGGAGACGGGCCAGCTTTTCCGCGTCCTTCGGTGAGTCGTTGATACCGGCAATAAGAATGTATTCAAAGGTGAGCATTCTCCGTCCTGGCATGGGATAGTTCCGGCAGGCAGCAAGGAGTGTTTCGAGAGGATATTTTTTGTTGACAGGCATCAGCGCGCTTCTCGTCTCATTATCCGGTGCGTTTAAAGAAATGGCCAGGTTAACGCAGATATCTTTCCCGAGCTGTTCGATCATAGGTGCAATGCCGCAGGTGGATACGGTGATTTTCCTGTTGGAAAAGCCAAATCCGAAGTCAGAGGTGATGATCCTGATCGCTTTAAGAGTATTTTCATAGTTTGCCAGAGGTTCTCCCATTCCCATCATGACGATGTTTTTGATATTGTCTCCCTCCGGCATAGCAGTCTGGAGCACGTGTATCTGCCCCGTGATTTCCGAGGGAAGAAGGTTTCTCTTAAAACCCTGTGTACCCGTCATGCAGAATGCACATCCCATCGCACATCCCGCCTGGGTGGAGACGCAAATCGTCCAGTGGTTCTTTCCCGGGATAAGGACGCTCTCGATAAAGAAACCGTCTTCCAGCCTGAAGAGGATTTTTTTCGTGCCGTCCTTCGAAATTTGTATTTTTTCGATCTCAGGATCAGCGAATCTGGCCAATTCTTTAATCTGGATCCGGAAGGCCTTGGAAATATTGGTCATATCCTCGAAGGATCCGGCATGCAGCTGATAAAGCCACTTCATGATCTGACGCGCCCGGTATTTCTCCTTGCCGAAACTCGAAAGATAGCTTTCAAGCTCCTCGAGAGACATGTCTTTCAGATTCGGCTTAACCGGACAATTTTTTTCGAAGGTTGTTGGCAATGGCATCGATGAATGCTTCCGTAGTTACTTTCTTGTTGTTGGGATTCCCGTCTGCCACAAGGAGAAGGTCACCTGTCATGATCCCGGACTCCACAGTTGAGAGAGCGGCCTCTTCCAGGTTGTCCGCGAATGAAACGAGCTTTGGCGTTTGATCGAACTCGCCGCGCTTTCTCAGGCATCCTGACCATGCGAAGATAATGGCCATAGAGTTTGTTGATGTCTGTTCACCCTTGAGATGCTTATAATAGTGCTTCTGCACCGTGCCGTGGGCGGCTTCATACTCGAAGTGTCCTTGCGGAGAAACTAAGACGGATGTCATCATAGCCAGGCTCCCGTATGCCGAGGCGATCATGTCGGACATGACATCACCGTCATAGTTTTTCAGCGCCCACAGGATGCCGCCTTCTGACTTGATGATGCGTGCCGCAGCATCATCGATAAGCGTGAAAAAATAAGAAATACCTGCCTGGGTGAATTTTTCTTTCCAGCTCTTCTCGTACTCCGCGGAAAATATGTCTCTGAACCGGGCGTCGTAGGTCTGGGAGATGGTATCCTTGGTGCTGAACCACAGGTCAATCTTCTGGTCCAGGGCAAAAGTGAAGCAGGCGCGCGCAAAACTCTTTATGGACTCGTCTGTGTTATGGATGCCCTGGATAATTCCCGACCCTGTAAATTCTTTGATGGTCTGTCTTACAGGTGGACCGGCCTCAACTGGCGTGAAGACGATTTCGGCCTTGCCGGGGCAGGGTATGCGCATCTCCGTATTGCTGTAAATATCGCCGTAGGCATGTCTTCCTATGATGATGGGTTTTTGCCATGTGGTAACGGAGGGAATGATGTTTTTCGCCAGGATCGGCGTGCGGAAAACCGTGCCGTCAATCATCTCTCTGATCGTCGCGTTGGGGCTTTTCCAGGTTTTTTTTAAACTGTATTCCCTGACCCTGTCCTCATTGGGGGTGATGGTTGCACATTTGACGCCGACACCATGCCTCATAATGGCCCGGGCTGCATCGATCGTGACCTGGTCATCGGTGGCATCGCGATTTTTGATGTGCAGATCATAGTATTCAATGTTCATGGAAAGATGGGGAAGAAGCAGTTTGTCCTTTACCATCTTCCACATGATCCTGGTCATTTCATCACCATCTATCTCGACGATGGTGGATTTGACCTTTATTTTATCCATAGGTGATTTAGTTACTTTCTTATATATTCAT